>CALVQO010000009.1 GCA_944358145.1 uncultured Bacilli bacterium
TGCTGATTTAGTTTAGTGGTAAAACGGATGCATGGTAAGCATCAGAGGACTGTTCAATTCAGTCATTCAGCACCATTATAAATGTTTCTCCGTAACTACGGAGTTTTTTATTTGTTTTTTGATTTTTACGTAACATTTTATTTAAATGAGAATTTATTTATGGTAAAATAATTTTTATATGAGGTGATAATGTTGAAAACTTATGGAAAAATTGATAGTTTTAAAAAGATGGATATAAAAGTTATTTTAAATGATCATGATGTTTTATATGAAGGCAAAGTAGAAGATGCTCCCTCAAATATTAAAGAAATGCGTTATAGCAAAGCTTTACTTGGAAACATAACAGAAATTTATGTGTATGATCAAGATAATTCTCAGTAAGCTTTAAAAATGCTTTTGTAAAAATATAGACATTTAAAAAATCCTAACTTTCATTAGGATTTTTTTCTTATTTGCTTGCTACTACTTCTTTTTTACGATTTAATTTAGGCGTTATTACATAGTCGACAATAAGCATTAAAAGCATAGATAAGCCTAATGTAACTACAATTGTAATAATTGCTAAGCAAGGAATATTAGTAATATTAAATGTTTTATATAGAACACCGATAATTGGAAAGTGTAACATGTAAATGTATAATGCTAACTTTCCTGGGTATTTCCATATTTTGTGATTTAATAATTTTGTTAGATAATCTTCGTTTAATAATGTTAGGAATATTAAGATTGCACATAATGCATGAATTGTTGTGAAATAGAATTTTGTTGTAAATAATGTATGATATACGACAATTCCTGCACAAATTAGTTGAACTATCGTTAAAAATACTCTTGTTCCTGTACTAAATTTATGCTCTTTTAACTTGGTAATCCAAGCATTAAATAAACATCCTAGTCCCATACAAACAAATGCTTGAACAAAAGCTTGGTTTAGATATCCTCCTGCCATTGTTTGATACCACATTGGACTAATTCCATTGATATGGAAATAACCATATGCGATTAAGAATGAGAATGGAGCAATTAAACCAATAAATAAATCTTCACATTTTTCAAGTAAGTAATAAACTAGATAACCAACAATGAAAATTGCTGAGATAAACCATAATGGTCCATTCATTAAAGCATGCATACCATCTGTATATAAGCCATAAGCATTATTACCAATACCTAAGCCTGTAACGATAGTTCCAAGCCATTCCCAAATAGAATCAATTGCTGTAAATAACCAATCACTAATTGGTATTTCTCTATAGATGTTACTTAAAACAAGTCCAAATACTAAAGCGATTAAGAAAGCTGGATACAAGCCTTTGATTCTTTTTACTAAATACTTACCTGCTTCTTTGGAAGCACTTGTTTTTTCTCCTTTCCTTTTTTCCTTATTCTTCTTGTAAGATGACATTAAGAAGTAACCACTTACAATATAGAATATAATGATAATATCCATAGCACCAGAACATAATACTTTATCCCCTACAACAAAAGGTGGTATATGCCAGTACATTACTGGATAAATCATGAATACGTGTACCAACATAAATGTTACACATAAGAAAAACCGCCAAAACTCCACTGCATAATTTCTGTCTTGCTTCATAAAAACCTTTCTAGTAAAACAACATACTCTATTTTACATTATCATTGTAACATTTTTTGTCTCGTTTATCAATCAGAAACTCTATTATGAAACTCTATTAATTTTTTCAATTTTTTGATATACTTATTGAAGATAAGGAAAGTGAGTATGAAAATAATTAGTTGTGATGAAGCAGTTCGTTTCATTCAAGACGAAGATATGGTGGGAATTAGTGGTTCTGGAGGTTTTGGTTCTCCTGAAAATCTTTTAATTGCCCTTCGAAAAAGATATGAAAGTGAGCATAAACCTCGAAATATTGGCGTTACTTGTGGAATATTTCCTGGGGATTTGACAAGAAACTATGTTGGTGTAAATAATTTGGCAATCGATGGTTTAGTTAAAGTTGCTATCAGTAGTCATTTGGGTCGTGGTAGATTATTTGGTGAAATGATTAGTGATGAAAAAATTGAAGCTTATGCCTTACCTCTTGGTGTTTATGGGCATTTGCTTCGAGCTATTGCAGGAAAAAAAAAAGGTGTTTTAACTCCAGTCGGTTTATATACTTTTTGTGATCCAAGAATTGATGGCTGTAAATATAATAAGAAAACTAAGGGAGAAATTGTTGAATTAATTAAAATTCATGGTAAAGAACAACTTCTTTATAAAGCCTTCCCTATTCATGTTGCATTAATAAAAGCTACTTATAGTGATCATGATGGAAATATTTCTCTTATTCATGAACCTGTAATCGGAGAACAAATGGAGCTTGCTCAAGCTGTACATGCGTGTGGTGGTAAAGTTATCGTGGAAGTAGAGAAAATCGTTGATGAAATTAAACCAAAAGAAGTTAGTATTTTTAAAAAATTTGTTGATTATGTTGTTGTTACAAAACAAAATCCAGAACTTGGAGATTATAATTTCCCTATTTACCGTCCTGAACTAATTGGAGAAGCTAAATATGAATTTGAAAAAACAAAACCTATTCCATTAGACGAGAGAAAAATATGTGCTAGACGGGCTGTATTAGAATTAAAAGAAAATGATATTATTAATTTGGGTATTGGAATGCCTGATGGAGTTGGACAGGTAGCTATTGAAGAGAATATTTATGATAAAATTATTCTTTCCATTGAAACTGGTGTTTTTGGTGGTGTTCCTGTTTATGGTAATTCTTTTGGTGCTGCTATAAATCCGATAGCTTTATATAAAACTACAGATATGTTTGATATTTATGATGGTGGTATTATTGATGAAGCTGTTTTAGGCCTTGCTGAAGTAGATTTTAAAGGAAATGTAAATGTTTCAAAACTTCAAAATCGTGTTTCTGGACCGGGAGGATTTATCAACATTACTCAAAGTACACAAAATATTATCTTTATGGGTTCTTTTACAGCTGGTGGTTTAGAAGTAGAAGTTAAAGATGGTAAACTTCATATTGTTCAAGAAGGAAAATATAAAAAGTTTAAAAAGAAAATAGAACAAATTACTTTTGCTGCTAAATATGCCACTAGTCATCATCAAAATATTATATTTATTACTGAAAGAGCTGTATTTAAGCTTGAAAAAAATGGACTTACTTTAATTGAAGTTGCACCGGGTATTGATATTAAAAAAGATATTTTAGCACAAATGGAATTTGAACCTATTCTTTCACCTAATTTAAAACTTATGGACGAAAGAATATTTAAAGAAGAAAAGATGAATGTGGAAAATGAAATAAATAGTTAAAAATCTTTTAGTTTTGAAGAGCATTATCTTGTTCTTCTTTTTTTATTAAGAATACTTTATTTATTAACTTATTAATCTTTTTTATTTTGTATAAACCATAAACAATTAATGCTCCACCAATATTTAGAATTAAATCATCTATATCAAAACTACCCGATAAACTTAAAAATTGAAGTATTTCTATTACTAAAACAATTATAATATTTGTTAAAATAAAGAAAAAGGTTTTCTTTTGCTTATTGAATAGTAAAGGTAAAAATAATCCCATGGGAGCAAAAGCAATGACATTCCCAAATAAATTGATTAGTGCTACCCTATCTTGTCTAACTATATATTCGATAATTGTTTTAAAGGGAATTAGATTATTATTTCTTAAATAAACTTGGATATTTTCTTTATTCCAATTAAAAAAGTTTAATCCTACTCTACCATAATCACGATCAAATAAAGTTAGTTTTATTAAGGTGATCAAATATAAAACAAAGATGAAATATAAGCAAAATTTCATAGGCTTGTTATTTTTTAAATATTTGGATAATAGTAAACTTCCTAAATAAAAGAATAGTGCTAATAAAAATAATAGTATGATTCTATCTAATTCGTCCATACTTACTTTTGGTGCTACTTCTAAATACAAGTAAAAACCTAAAATAATAATTCCTATTAAATAAAAGATTATACTACTAATTATCATTAATGTTTTTTTCATAAGATTCCCTTTCACACATTAAATTAGATTTTTTTATTATTTCTTCTAATTCTTTTTTATTTGCTTTCTTGATTTTATTAAGAGAAATATCGGTATGATATACTTTAATTGATTTGTTTAGATCAATATCTAATTTGTGGTAGTAACCAAAAGATGTGGTTTTACCATCTATTAATTTAGCCATACTATCCCATGATTCAAAATGACTTCTTCTTTTATTCTTTAGATTAATTTGAGTAGTAAAAAAATATAATTGTTCCGTATCATTTTCAAGTACTATATGTTGTTCATTAATAACACTTAATCCTAATATTTCAAAAGTTAGTTTTTCATTTTCTACTTGACACTTCATCATTCTAGAATCATAAGGAACATCAAATTCTAGGTATGGAACGATATTCACTAATATTGTTATTAAAAAAAATAATAGTATGATAAATATGATTATCTTTATATACTTTCTTTTATTTTGTTTTATTTTGTCTGCTAAACTCATTGCTACTTCTTCTGTTTTGGCTTGATAATTTTTTTCATTTAGACTTTCACCACTTAATAGTTCATTTACACTAATATCTAGTTCTCTACATATTTTTTCAAATAGGGATACATCAGGTAAACATCTACCATTTTCCCATTTGGATATTGCTTTATCGGTTACCCCTAATTTACTAGCTAATTCTTCTTGTGTTAATTTTTGTTTTTTTCGGCATTCCTTTATAAACTTGCCTATTTTTTCTTGGTTCATTTCTTCACCTCTTGCTCTTATTATATAAGAAGTTTTGAAAAAAGCACTATACTATAAGTAGACTTCCTTTTTTAGTGTCAATTAAATGTAAAAAGATAAGCCTTTATTCAGCTTATCTTGTTTTGTTATTTTCTCGTTCTTGTAATTCTTGCTCTATCTCTTTTAATTTGTTATATAATAACTCTCGTTCTTGTTTAAGTCTTATATATTCTTGAGCACTTTCTAATCCTTGCAAATGGTTTAATCTTGTTCTAACTCCATGTAATCTCCTCATTGCTTATTGATATTTATTAAATACTAATTCTCCCATTTTTCACTTCCTTAACTTATTTTCTTTTATTATATTATTTTCTAAAGCAAAATTTAGAAAGTCTTTTATTGAGTTTGATACATTGTAATTTTCTCCTGGAGTATACCAGTGATAAATTAATATTTCTTCATTTGGTATTAGAGGAACATCTATTTTTTTGTGAGCTAAGAAAACGTGCATTCTAATCGTTAAGTTAGGATCACTGGCTGCTTGTTCTGTTTGTTCAAAAACAAGTTCTAATTCATTATCATTGATGGTAAAGCCACTATGGATTTCTTCACTGACTTCTCGTTTTGCAGCCTCAATTAGTGTTTCACCCTCTTCTACGCCACCTCCAATAAAAGTATAAGAATTCGTTTTACTACTTTTTCTTGATTGAACAATTAATAGTTTTCCTTCTTCTATAAAAGCAATTCCTACTACTTCTTTAATTTTCATCTTTCTTTTTACTTTCTTTTTTTGCTTTTTTTGGTTTTATTATTTCTACTTCTTCTGTTTCTTTAGATTCTTCAATTACTTCTTCTTGATTTTCATCTCTTATATCAATTACTTTAGTTCCTGCTAGAATATCGTGTAATCCTCTTCCGTCTTTGTAGAATAAAACCATTAGGAATATAACAATTGTTAAAATTGTATCCATATTTGTTGCAGCAGTATATATTGTTAAATATGTACTTTCTGGGAAACAAATCGCTATTAAAGTTAGTAAATTCATGATTACACCATTTAGAATAAAGGCTCTAATAAAGTAATTATGTAATTTTAAATTACCACCTTTATTACTTACAATTTTAATTCCCATGATTTTTTTACCTAAAGTTTGACCTTTTGTAAAATAAACAAACACACCATAGTATAAGAAAATAATTACTATACTACCTATTGTATAAACATATCCATTACTGTTTAACTCATAACTCAACTCTCTTGTTTGTTCTGTTAGCTCTGTTGCATCAATTTCTCGATCATAGTAATCTTGGATAATCTCATTGTATGCTTTAGATGTTTCTACATATTCATCATATCTAGGATTAATGAAAGTAATATAAACTAAAGCTGAACTTATCAGAGTAATTACAAAATAATCGATAATGTAGGCAACAATTCTTTTTAAAGCAACATTACTTGTCAAAAATATCAACTCCTTAAAGCCTATTATATTATTTTTAAAGAAAGTTGTAAAGCTATTTAATCATTCTTTTTAAACTTAAAATAGCATTTTTTTCAATTCTTGAGACTTGGGCTTGAGATATATTTAAAGATGCAGCGATCTCCATTTGGGTTTTACCTATAATGTACCGTTCAATTAATATTTCTCGTTCTCTTTCTTTAATTTTATTTAGTCCTCTTCTAAGAGAAATAAGCATATCTTTATCACTATTTAGTTCTTTTTTATCTGCTATTTGATCCATTAGATAAATGGTGTCGCCTCCATCATTATAGATTGGTTCAAATATACTCATTGGTTCTTTTAGACTATCTAGAGCTTGAGCAATTTTGTATTCTTCTACATCCAAATGTTTAGCTATTTCATTAGTGGTTGGCTCTTTGCCATGTTTATTAAAGTAGGCTTCTTTATATCTTAGGATACTGTATGCTAAATCTTTGATACTCCTACTAATGCGAATGCTATTATTGTCTCTAATATATCTTTTGATTTCGCCTAATATTAAGGGGACAGCATAAGTTGATAACTTTAAATTATAAGATAAATCAAAGTTATCTATTGCTTTAATTAAACCAATTACCCCTACTTGAAATAAATCATCCATGTTGTAATTACCTTTATTAAAACTTCTTAAAATGCTTAATACTAACTTTAAATTGCCATTAATTAATTCTTCTTTTGCACTTAAATCACCATTTTGGTATCTTTCAAATAATTTAATCATTTCACTACTTGTTAATACTTTTAATTCATTAGTGTTAATTCCTGTAATATCTACTTTGTATCTAGCCACTTGAAAAACTCCTTTCCTTTTATTTATGGGAAAAAAGTTCATTTTTTATTCATTTTATATCCAAAGTGGATTAATGTCTACTTCTAAAAATACAGTTTTATTGGTTCCGTATATTTCATCTAATTCTTTTAATACTCTCATTAAATGATTATCAAAACGATATTTTATGGTGATACTAAAACGATAAATATTATTTCTTTTGAAATTAGAGGCAGTTGATGGACCTAAAATAATACTTGATTTATCTAAATGACTATCTAAATATTTTTTTACTTTACCTGCTTGCTTGCTTGCTTCATGATAATCAATACTTCCAATTTTGATATTGGCTAAATAATAATATGGAGGATATTTTAGAATTTTACGTACTTTCATTTCGCTTTGATAAAATAAATCATAATTATGATTTTTTACTGCTTTTATGGTTTCATTATCGGGATTAAAAGTTTGAATCACTACACTTCCTGGTGTAGTACTTCTTCCTGCTCTTCCTGCTGCTTGATCAAGTAAGCTAAATGTCCTTTCACTACTTCTAAAATCAGGAATATTTAAAGAAGTATCCGCATTAATTACGCCTACTAAAGTACATTTAGGGAAATCTAGGCCCTTGCTAATCATTTGGGTTCCAATTAAAATGTTATACTCCTCATTTTTAAAAGCTTTGATAATTTTGTCATGAGCACCTTTTCTACTCGTTGTATCAGCATCCATTCGAATTGTTCTTGCATTTGGATATTTTTCTTTTATGATTTCTTCTAGTTTTTCTGTACCCATGCCCATATAATTTAATCCTTTTTCGTGACACTCTGGACATATATCATCTTTTATTTTTGTATATCCACAATAGTGACATCTTAAAGTATTAGAAGTTTTATGATAAGTTAAGGATATTTCACAATGAGGACATTTATAAGTAAAACCACAATTGCTACATGTAATAAAGGTGGAAAAACCTCTTCTATTTAATAATAATATGATTTGTTCTTGTTTTTCTAAACATTCTTTTATTTTTTTATCTAGTAATTCACTAATCGTGAAATTTCTTTTTTGGAGTTCCTCTTTCATATCAACAATAAAAACTTCAGGTAGTGGCAAGTTATTAGCACGCTTTTTTAAGGTAATTAATTCATATACTCCTTTTTGGGCTCTTGCCATTGATTCTAATGACGGTGTTGCACTACCTAAAACTAAAGGACACTTGTGATATTCACTTCTTTTTAGAGCTATATCTTTAGCATGATATCTTGGATTATTATCCTGTTTGTAGGTATCGCTATGTTCTTCATCAATAATAATGATTCCTAAATCTTTTAGGGGAGCAAAAACAGCACTACGGGTACCAATGACTATTTTTATTTCTCCATTTAAAATTTTTATATATTCTTCATATTTTTCTTTACTCGATAAACCACTATGTAATATCGCAACATCATCGCCAAAATTATCATAAAAAATACTCACAATTTGTTCTGTTAAACTGATTTCAGGGACTAATAATAAAGCATTTTTATTTCTTTTTATTACTTCTTTTATAAGATGAATATAAACTAAGGTCTTGCCACTTCCCGTTACTCCATAAAGCAAAAAAGTTTTGGCTGTGTTTAGAAAGTCAGTGATTTTTTCATAAGCTAATCTTTGTTCTTCATTTAAGATTTTGTTATCAAATTTTATTTTTCTTTCTGTAATATTTCTCTTTATTCTTTTTTCAACACTGATTAAATCTAGTTTTTGTAACTCTCTTATGCTAATACTATTTAATTCTTTTTTGTTCATTTCTTTTTTTTCTAAAAGTTCTTCTAAAATTTTAGTTTTGTTACTTTTTCTATGGGTATTAATATATTCTTTAATTTCTTCTTCTTTCTTGTTTAATTTTATCCAACTTTCATATTCATTATAATCTCTTGTTTGTTCTTTTACTTTTAAGGCACTAGGAAGCATTGTTTGATATGCTGTAATTAAATTACATAACGTTAGATTTTGCATATAACGTCCTAATAACAATAATTCTTGATTTAATACTAAAAATTCATCTTCAATTTTAATGATTTCTTTTAAGTCATATTCTTGATCATAGCTATTTGTTATTTTTAAAACAATTCCATGTACTTGTCTATTATTAAAAGGAACTAATACTTTCATTCCTACTTTTAATTTGTTTTGTAAGGAAGAAGGTATTTGATAGGTAAAGGCTTTATTTAATGATTTTACTGGATATTCAATAATACAATACGCATACATGATTTTACCTCCTTATAATATTTTATCAAAAACTTACTTGATATTCTATCTTTTTTGTAACTTATAATATAATGGTATTATATCTTTATTTTGGATAAAATTAATGATTAGTTTATCACTTTCTTTGGATATTATGATACCCATGGTTTTATTATGAAATGGCTATTTTATTCTATCATCTACTAACTTCATATAAAATTCTATTTGTGATTTATCTTCTTTTTTTAAACTTCTTAGTTTTAGTTCTACTACTATAAAACAGTTTAATTCGTAATTAAATAACAAAATATCAATGTAGTAATTATTTTTCCCATCATTTATTTTATATTGGTGTCCTGCATATAAAAATCCATCACCGAGTTGTTTAAAGAAGAAATCAAGATTTGCTAAAATACTTAATTCTAATTCTCGCTCGGTAGTTATTTTTCTATCTACTTCAATTATTATTGGATTTTTCATGTTGGTGGTAATAATATTTTTTTGAGGAAAAATGATTTCGATTTTTTCCGGTTTATCTATTAGCCTCTCATATGAGTTTGATTTAATTTCTCTCATTAATTCCCTATCAGACAAATGATTTTTTATACATAGATTAATGTAATAATTTCTTTTGTTTTCATCTTTGATTGGTAGTAGTCTTCGTATATGTGTCCAATTTAAATATTGGCGCAGCGCGCCAAGAATTGGAAAACATAAATAAAACTTCCTAAACCTAGATAAGTTAGTATATCATATCCTTTACCATAAAGTTCTGTTAATTTAACAGACCATTTCTTGATTAATTCATTTCCATATTTGGCATATTTTTTTCCTCCTTGGGCTTCTACAATTAATTTTCCTATTTCCCAATATGTTGTTACTAACTCATTATTCTCTTCTAATTTTCGTACTCTTTCACTGATTTCATTATTTTTAATTAAGTTTTCTATTTCTCGGTAATATTGGTCTTCTCTCATCAATTATTTCCCCCCCTTGTTTTAAACTATATAACATAACAATATCATAAAGTAAATATCTATTATTAAAAATGGGTACAAATTTTTATTTTTACAACAATATCTGGCAAATAGTATCACTCTATAAATATGTATGTTCGTCAATGATTGCTTTTAAAAATACACGTATTTTTTCGTGTACTTTCTTATAAGATAAAAAAAGAAAAGTATTATCTTTCCTTTTCATCATTAATCTTTAAATTTTTTTGCTAGTACTACTTTTAATATTTCGTCAATTAATACCATTACTAATATAATCATTATACAATATATTAGTTCCATTAAGGAAATCGTTGTTAGGTCAAAAATTGTTCTTAATGGTGTTACAAATATTAAAATTCCTAGAATTAGAATTCCTAATATACAAATATTTAATTTGGAATTATTAAAAATGTTTTTGCCTATTACTGGTTTTTTTATGTTTTTACATGAGAATGCAAAACATAATTCTAATATCATTAAACATAAGAATGATGTTGTGGCTGCTACTTCGGGACCTGATATATGTAAATTTAAGAAATAGACAAAGAGAATGGCTATACTTTTTAAGCAAGATGATACTAATATTTTACTGATTAAGAATGGGGTAAAAAAGGAACTATCTTTTTTTCTAACGCGCCTATTCATAATATCACTATCAGCACTCTCAAAAGCTAGAGCTATAGCTGGAATTGAGTCAGTAATTAAATTAATAAATAATAATTGAATTGGTACAAAGATCGTATATCCAAATATTAAACCAATAAATACAGTAATTACTTCGGTAATGTTACCAATTAATAAATAGGTAATAACATTTCTTATATTATCAAATATTCTTCTTCCTTCTTTTACCGCTGTAACAATAGTGGAAAAACTATCATCAACTAAAATGATATCAGCAACACTTTTACTTACTTCTGTACCAGTTATGCCCATACCTATTCCTATATCACTGGCTTTAATCGCAGGAGCATCATTAACTCCATCACCAGTCATAGCTACCACACGCCCTTTTTTCTTCCATGCATTGACAATAGATAATTTGTTCATTGGACTTACTCTGGCATAAACTTTGTACTTTTCAATATTTTGGTAAAGCTCTTCTTCGCTTAATTTATCTAATTCCATTCCTGATATAGCTTCATCTTCTTTGGTTAATATGCCAATGTCTTTTGCTATGGCAATTGCTGTATTTAGAGAATCTCCTGTAATCATAATTGGTATGATATGAGCTTTTTTACATAATTTAATCGATTCTTTTACATCTACTCTTGGTGGATCTATTACTCCAGTTAGCCCTTCAAAAATCAAATCATTTTCTTCTATTTTGTTATCTTTTATTTCTTTATATGCAAAGGCTAATAATCTTAAAGCACGATTTGATTTTTCTTTTTCTACTTCCCTTAATTCTAACTTGTTTTTTTCGCTTAATTTTTTTACTTTTCCTTCTAAATCAATTTTTGTACAACAGTTGATTACGGAGTCAAAACTACCTTTTGTCAATAAATATTTTTTACCTTTAATTTCACAAACTACAGACATCATTTTTCGTTCAGAATCAAAAGGTATTTCATTAATTCTAGGATGTTCTTCTTTTAATTTGAAAGGATCTATTGTATTTCTTAAACAATTTATAATTGCTATTTCTGTGGGATCACCAACTAGGCCTTCATCATTTTGTTCAACATCATTATTTAATGCCATATTATATAAAAACATGCCTTCAATTGGTGTATCACTATTTATGGTTTTATGATCAAAGTAGATTTCTTTTAATTCCATTTTATTTTGAGTAATGGTTCCAGTTTTATCTGTACAAATAATTTCTGTACTTCCAAGTGTTTCAACACTAGACATTTTTCTTACAATAGCTTTCTTTTTTGCTAAAGCACTCATTCCTAAAGATAAAATTACGGTAATTACGGCTGGTAAACCTTCAGGTATAGCTGCTACTGCTAAAGATATAGCTAGTAATAGTGCTTCTGTAATCTCCATATTTTTAATTATACTTACAATAAACATTGCTAATATTACAATAGAAATAATTATCGTTAAAACTTTACTAATTCCATTAATTTTCTTTTGTAAAGGTGTAAGTTCTGTTTTGGTATTATCTAGAGAACTAGCGATTAATCCTATTTCTGTAGACATTCCTGTTTTAGTAACTACACATTCTCCCTTACCATAAACAACATTTGTTCCGGCATATACCATGTTTGTTCGATCATTTAATGCTACTTCTTTTTCTATCTTTTTCGTATCTTTTAATACAGAATCTGATTCACCGGTAAGTGATGACTCATCTACTTTTAAAGTGTTTGTCATTAATAATCTAGCATCCGCAGCTACTTTGTCTCCAGCTTCTAAAAGAACAATATCTCCAATTACTAAATCTTCGCTATTTATATATTCGACTATACCATTTCTCTTTACTTTAACTTTTGTTGTTTGCATTTTCTTTAAGGATTCAATTGCTTGATCTGCTTTTATTTCCTCTAAATAACCTAAAATGGCATTAATAAAAACAATGAGTAAAATAATTATACTATCTAAATAAGATTCTTTATTGATATAAGAAATAATAAAGGATACAATTGCAGCAATTAAAAGAACCACAATCATTAAATTTTTAAATTGACTTAAAAATTTTACTAATTTTGATTCTTTTTTGGCTTCTTTTAATTTATTTGGTCCTAACTCTATTAATCTTTTTTTTGCTTCTTCTTCACTTAAACCTTCTTGATTACTTTTTAATTCATTTAAACTCTCTTCACTAGATAAATTATAAAATTTCATATGACCAGTCTAATATAGACTACTTAGTCCCCTTTCTTTTTTTCTTGTTGTTCCTCCTTCAATATCATAACAGTCATTGATAATGAAAAAGGCATCTTTATCTAATTCTAATATAATCTCTTTAAACATATAATAATCCCGGTTTGGAACTACGCAAAGCAAGATATCTCTTTTTTTACTGGTATATCCTCCTTCGGCTTTCATTCTTGTTACCCCTAATTTTAATTCATTAATAATTACTTCTTCAATTTCATCTATTTTCGTACTATTTATAATAAACATTTTACTTTCTGATATTCCGATTACTATTTTATCTACAATAATACTTGATACATATAAAATAATAATTCCATATACAACTTTTGGTATTCCAAATACTATACCACCAAATAAGATAATAAAGACATTACTTAAAATGGTGGCTTGTCCTTCAGGCATGTGCATATATTTACAGACAATTTGCATAATAATATCACTTCCACCCGTTGTGTATTCCATTTTGTAAACAATTCCATAGGCAACACCATATAAAATACTCGTGAATGCTACAGTAGTAATCATATCATCAAAAACAAATTTGGTCGCTAGCATTTCCCCTAATGGAGCAGTTAATGTAATCATTACTGGATATAAAATACTGCCAAAAATACTTTTCATCGTTTTATCTTTTCCTAAGAATATAAAACTAATTCCAATTAATAAAATGGCTGTTACATAAATAAAAATTTGATCATTCCAACCAAATAAATCATTGAAAATAATGGCTAAACTAGTTGTACCTCCTACAATTAAATCATTTGGTTTTAAAAATACATTGTAGTTTAGACCGAGCAAAAATGTTCCTAAAATCATTAACACTAATCTTGGAATTCGATTTTTGTCTAATACTTTTTTTAAAATTTTTGGTATATCCATATTATCCCTATCTTTCTATTAAAATAATATCGATAAATATTAAAAAAGTCAATAGAAAAAGCATAAAGCTAAGCTTACCAGTACCTACCAAATAAATTAATATCAATATCAAATTGATTTTTAATAATCCCACATTTTGCTTCTCTTTGAACCCATCCAGTGTTTCCAGCGACAATACAAGTATTCTTTTCTGTATAAATAAAATCGATTATTAAAAATACAACGATTACAATTAGTATACCAATAAATATATTTTTCATTTACATTACCTCTATTAAAATAATAAGATTTACTTTAAAAAAAGTCAACATAAATTCTTATTAGTTTACATATATTGAATTGAGGTGAAAATATTGAACGGTAATTTTTTTGGAAATCCAACTTTTCCTACTAATACGACAACTAATCCATCTAATATGACTAGTCCTCCTGGTAATTATAGCTATGTTGAATCACTTCCAATAGAGCAAAGTTATATTGAGAATATTTTGAGATTAAATAAAGGAAAAAAAGTAAAAGCCTACTTTACTTATCCGGATGCGAATGAGTGGAGAGATAAAGTCTATGATGGAGTAATTGAAGAATCCGGAAGAGACCATTTAATTATGAGCGATCCTAAGACAGGAGATTGGTATTTGCTTAGAATGATTTATCTTGATTATGTTACTTTTGAAGAGAAAATTAATTATAGTCATGATTATTCAGAAAAAACATTTTAGAATTATTAAATGAACTTACTAACCCTATGGTTAGTTTTTTCTGTAATTTTATAATAAAGAAATATATTGGCAAAAATATTTTTTCTCTTCACCCAAAATACTAGACTTACCATGGCCTGGATAAATTTTGATATCATCAGGATATTTACTTATTTTGTCTAAACTTTTTTTCATCTCTTCAATATTTGATGTTTCTAAATCACATCTACCAATATTATGATAAAATAAAAAGTCTCCAGTAAACATTGTTCTTTCTTCTTTAAAATAAAAAGTTAATGAATCACTAGCATGGCCTGGAGTTTCAATAATTTCATAATTGAATGTCTTTCTTAAAAAAGTATTATGTTTTAACTGATAAAAGTTTTCTAATTCTTCTAGAGCTAAAATATGATCCCAGTGATGATGAGTTACTAGTATTTCTTCTACTTCATAGCCTTTACATGCTTCTTTTATTTTTTGAGCTTCATCTCCTGGATCAATGATTATACATTTATTATCTTTTTTTAAAATATAACAGTTCGTCCTTAGACGACCTAATGAAAATTCTTCTATTTTCAATTGAATCACCTTTAAAATCATAGCAAAAAACAAGTTTTAAATCAACTTGTTAATCACAATTTCCATTATCATCACTATTATTGTCTGAATTTATATTAATAATTTTATTGGTATTTATGGCTATATCATCTTCGCTTGGCTTGTCTTTAAAAAACAGTAAAAACTAGAACTGCTAGAACTAAGAAGATCATATAAATAAGTACTAATATACCAATTACTTTCAATATTTTAATGATAATACCTGCTAGACGTTCAACATTACTCACTTTTTCCTCCAATATATTTTTACTTCCTACTAATTCATCTAAACTAACATGAAAGATTTTAGCTAATTTGTTTGCATCTTCTAAACTGGGTGATGTTTCATTTAATTCCCATTTGCTTATTGTTTGCCTAGTAACATTTAGTTTTTCGGCTAAATCCTCTTGAGTATAATTATTTTTCTTTCTTAATTCACTTATCATACTTCCAATTTTCATTTTTTTCTCCTTTCAAAAAACATTATAACAAAATTCTTATTATTTACTATCAATTTCAACTGGAATTTGCGCCCTTTTTCTTAACATTGTGGTCTTTTGACTTTTTGGGGCAATTATGCTAATATATCTAATACGAGGTGAAACAATGGATATTGAACAAACAATTACTGAGTTACAACAAGCTAATAGTGAACTTTTAAACTTATATTATTGTACTTGGGATGAAAAATTAAAAGATGAACTTCAATTATTAATCTCAGCGATTAATAATAAATTAAATCAGATTAGTACGATTTATTTTTGTGAAATAGATCCTAAATTAGAGAAAAGAAGATTAGAAGCTCGAAAAAAATATTTGAAAAATACGCTAACTCCTCAATTCTATTTCTGGGATGAAGAATTTGATCTTCATGCAAGTCAAAGACTTAAAGAGCCAAATTTGTATCAACAAGAATTAGAACAAATTGACATTCAATTAGATTTAATTCAACAAAGAATAAAAGAAGATGAACTTAAAAGATAAGTCCTTTTAAATTAAGGATTTTTCTTTTATGTTAATTACTACTTTAAAAATAGAAAAAAAATTGTTATAATTTTTATGGTGAAGAATATGTTGTGGTTATCTATTTTATTAATTATTGTTATTATTGTTTGTTTGATTGGAATTTATTATGTTATCTCTTTTAATACTTTGAATGATCTTAAAACGAAAATTCATGAAGCTGAAAGTATTATTGATGAAGCTTTAAGAACAAAGTATGATACTTTACTTCGTCTTAGTAATCGTATTAGAAGCTATATGGAAAATAATAAAAATTATTTTAAAGAATATGAAAAACTTAAAGATACAAATATTAGTAATTTTGATATGGATCGCAAGTTAAATGAAGGTTATACTTTAATTTTGAAAATGATCGAAGATTTAAAAATTGATGATGAAGAAATTAATGCTGAAATTGATCAAATTAAACGATTAGATGAAAAGCTTACTGCTACAAAAAATTATTATAATAAAAATACTAGTGAAGAAAATGCAATTATTAGAAAATTTCCTACTAATATTATTGCAAAAATTCATGGATTTAAAATTAAATTATTCTTTGATGGAAAAGATATGGATGATGAAATAATAGACGACTTTAAAATGTAAGTCGTCTATTTTTCTACTCTCCAGTCTATTTCTTTTAAACCATTTTTTCTTAAGAATTCATTGGTTTTACTAAATGGTTTAGAGCCAAAGAAACCATATCGAGCGGAAAATGGAGATGGATGGGGACTAGTTAATATTAGATGTTTTGGATTTGTAATGTATTTGGCTTTTTCTTTAGCAAAATTTCCCCATAAAATAAATACTACAGGATCACTTTTTTCATTTAACAGTCTAATTATATAGTCTGTAAGTCGTTCCCAACCAAGTTTACGGTGAGAAGCTGGAGTATCTTTAATCACGGTTAAAACTGCATTAAGCATTAATACTCCTTCACGTGCCCAACTAGTTAAGTCACCATGATGAGCTGGTGGTATGCCTAAATCATCTTGTAACTCTTTATAAATATTTTGGAGTGATGGTGGAATAGCAACACCTTTTTGGACTGAAAAAGAAAGTCCATGAGCCTCTCCTACACCATGGTATGGATCTTGTCCTACAATTACTACTCTTGTATCTTGATAACCGGTTAGTTTTAAAGCTTCAAAAATATGATCTTTGGGTGGAAATACAGTATGATGACGATATTCTTCTTCCACTACATGATAAAACTTTTTAAAGCCGGGACTATTCCAAACAATTTTTAATTTATCATCCCAATCATTACCTATCATTATGAACCTCTTTTCACATAAATTCTTTTTTTAATACTCTATTAAATTGTTGATAATCTAAATTTAATTTCCCAGAGATAGCAAATTCATTTATTTTACTTTCGATCATGTTTAATCGATTTATTACATCTAATCTTAAACTACTGGTAGGATCTATTTGTTCTAATTTAATTTCGTCTGTTTCTTGTTGTATTTTTATTAGCTCACTAATGTAATATTTACCTAAATCACTTAATAAATTATATAAATATTTCTTATCCTTTTCTTCTAAAGACATCTTTTTAACTTTAGAACTAGTACTTAGAATTAATTTTAAAATTGGATCTTTTACTTCTTGCTCTTCCTGTTCTTTTTTAGGATGGGTTAGATCCTCTAGTAGTTTCCCTATTTTTTCTTTCGATATAGATCCCTTCATTTTTTCCGCATTTGATAAATAATTTGCTAAAGGAACATAATAACAAATTGCTTCGCTACCTACTAATTCATTTAATCCAATATACCGATAAAAATAATAATATTTCATTCCGGTTTACATCTGTAGCTTGAGAATTATAAGGTAGAAGATTATCTTTTGAAAAAGCAATTAATCTGGCTTTTTTTGTATTGCAAAAATACTCTTGGTTATTTCTACGCACTAGTGCTACATAGCCAATATATAAGTTATCAATTTTTAATTTTTGAAAATACTTTTTAAACATCTTTTCCTCCTGATTTTTTATTTATGATAATTTTCATTGTTATTTATTTTAAATGCTCGATATATTTGTTCTAAAAGTATTCCTCTAAATAAGCCATGAGGAAAAGTTAGTTTAGAAAAAGATAGCTTGTAATTGCTTCTATTCTTTATCTTGTTACTTAATCCTGTTGAAGAACCAATTACAAAAGTAATTGTACTATGAGTAATAAAGGTTTTATCTATTAATTTTGCTAGTGATAGGCTATCTATAACTTTTCCTTCTATTTCTAAAGTAATTACATAATCATTTTTGCCTATGTGTTTTTCTATTGCTTTAGCTTCACTTTCTAAATCTTCTTCGTCTTTTAATTCAATTATCTCTATTTTATGATATTTTTCAATTCTACTAGTATAATCATTAACTAAATCAACTAAATATTTTTCTTTTAATTTTCCTAAACATATTATTTTAATCATATTTCGATCACTTCACTTGCCTCATTTGGTTTGGCACACTTAATATCTCTAAATGCTATGTTATAAGTATCAAAGATGTGATTAATTTCATTTAGTGCTAATTCTTCTGTATTATTTTTTTCTGATAAGTGCATTAAATAGATTTTTTTGGTATTTTCACCAATTAATTTGGTTAAATAAAGACTACAAGCATTGTTAGATAAATGCCCATAGTCTGATAGTACTCTTTTTTTTAGCCAGTCAGGGTATGGTCCATGCTGCAGGCGCTCAATATCATGATTACTTTCAAATAAATAAATTTCTTTATTTTGTAAATATTTGAAGTTTTTGTGATTTACATAGCCAGTATCTGTTACATAAACTACTGAGTGTCTTCCATTTTCAAAAATAAAGTTTCTTGAATCTGTAGCATCATGACTAGAATGAATACATCTAATATGTAAATTTTTTAATATTACTTCATCTTCATAGATTAAGACATGTTCATAATCATGGATATCATCTAATTCTTTAAACATATCATTGGATATAACAATTGTTGGATGATATTTTTTGATAAATGTTTTTAAAGCAGAAATGTGATCATCATGAAGATGGCTAATAAATATGTAATTGATGTCTTCTGGATTAACACCAATACTTTCTAGTTTGTCAACAATATATTTCCGATTCTTTCCTATATCAATTAATATTTTAAATTCTTCTGTTTCAATATAAGTGGAATTTCCCCCTGAACCACTTGCTAAAATACATACTTTCATTATTGATATAACTCTAACGGATTTATATTGCTGCCATTATATTTTACTTCGAAGTGTAAGTGGGCTCCGGTTGATGAACCACTATTACCCATATGACCAATTAGTTGTCCTCTAGAAACGGTTTGTCCTACTCTTACTTCTACAGTTTGATGTAAATGTCCATATCTAGTTATATAGCCATTTCCATGATCAATAACTACTTCATTACCCATGCCTCCACCACATGGATCGCCGTAACCTCTACCTTGAGATGGACATGAATTCGATACGTAAGTTACAGTACCGGCTGCGGCTGCATAAATTGGTGAACCAAAATTTCCAGCTCCAGATATATCGATACCTTGATGCATACGTCCCCAACGCCATCCACGATAACTAGTGATTACATAACCTCTATTAGTTGGCCATGCCCAAGCACCATTTAAGTTAACTGGATCTAAGTTATCACTTATTCCTCCACCTCTATTTGGTCCAATTGTGGTAATCTCGTTTTGTACTTCTTGAATTGTAGCAATTTTTTCTACTTCTGCTTCTTGTGAACGAACACCATTGGTAACTGTGTATGTTTCACGATAACGCTCTATACCATTTTGACCAGGAGTGGTTACTTCTTTATAACCTACAGGTTTACTATTATCTCTTACATTTTCTTTTTCGTAATATACTACTTCATCTTTAATTTCATATAGTTCATATACAAAAGTAATTTGTGGATCAATTAAGGTAACGTTTACTTTATCTCCTACTCTTAATATTGTATCTTCTGATTTATAGGTTGGATTAGCAATTAATAATTCATCTACGTTTAATTGATTATCATCAGCAATAGAACTAATTGTATCTCCAAGTTTTATGGTGTAATATTCCGTATCGGGATTACTTCCAAATAATAGAAATTGACTTAATTCTACTTCATCTGTATATATTTTTTCATTAACACTTATATAGGCTTCTTTAATGGTAATTTTTTCATTAAAGTACATATTTTCAATTACACGTCCTGTATCTACTATTTCTTCTTGAACATTATTTATATATTCTTCATATTCATTTTCTTCTAAAAAAGCATTAACTACTCTTAGGGTGGCATTAACAAATACATCTTTATCTAAAACATTAATTGTATATTCATTATCTTCCCCTTTTACTGTTATTACATAACCACGAACAGTAAAATCATCAACATTTTCTATTTTATTGTAAACTTCTTCAATACTATCTGAAGAATTATCATAAGTATTTATGGCTACAATTTTTAAATCTGTTGGTGGATAGACATTATCAACGTTGTATTCACTTTTTATTGAAGTTTGATTTTCATCAATTAAGTTATACAATTCTTCTTCATTATCTATAACCCCTATTTTTTCACCACCTAAATATACTTGGTATTTGGCATTAGCATGAATAAATACTTGATCAGTCATATTAGCTAAAAACAATATTACTCCAGATATTAGGGTGATTATAATGGTAATACCAATACTCTTTTTATGCATCATATCCTCCTTCATTATTTTCTGTATGCAAATAATTTTTGAAATTACTCATGTTTAATTCGAATAATAAGCGATATAAGCCAGTTGATCCTTTTCTATGTTTAGCAATAATTACATCAATAGGAACAATATTTTCTTTCTTTTCACTTTTGGCTTCATAATAATCTTTTCTATTTAAAAATAATACTAAGTCGGCATCTTGTTCTAGTGAGCCTGATTCTCTTAAGTCTACTAGTGCTGGTTCTTTATTTTCCCGTTTGTCTACACTACGAGATAACTGGGCTAAAGCAATAACCGGTACATCTAATTCTAGAGCCATTGTTTTTAAGCTACGAGAGATTTCTGATACTTCTACTTGTCTTGATTCAACTCTATTTGAACCAGTTGTAACTAACTGTAAATAGTCAATTACAACTAATCCTAAGCCATTGGGACTTGATGCTAACCTTCTACATTTTGCTTTAATCTCAGGAGCAGTAATGCTTGCATTATCTTCTATATAAATGTTGGTCGATGCTAGTTTACTTAATGCTTCATTATATCTTTTCCAGTCATTGTGTTCTAATTTTCCGGTATTTAATTTATAAGAATCAATTCCTCCAACACTGGCAATCATTCGGTTTACTAACATTTCTGCAGACATTTCTAGGTTAAATATAGCAATTGCTTTATCGGTTGAAAAAGCAGCATTTGTGGCAATATTTAGGGCAAATGCCGTTTTTCCCATACCTGGACGAGCTGCTAAAATGATTAACTCACCACCATGAAGGCCGGCAGTAACACGATCTAAATCGTAAAAACCAGTTCTGATTCCTGTAATATCACTTTTGTTTTTCGCTAACTCTTCAAGACGTTCTTGAGCTCTACGTAAAACTTCATGAATTGGTACAAACTCTGTTGAAGTTCTTGCTCTTACAACATTTAAAATACTTCTTTCAGCATCGTCTAACATGCTAGTAATATTTTCATCATTATAAGCACTAGTTACAATATCTGTTGCAGCAGTAATAACATTTCTTCTTATCGCTGCATCTTTTAGTATTTTAATATAATATTCTAAATTAGCTGATGTTACTACAGAATCAATTACTTCTGTTAAATAGCTAGTTCCTCCTATTTCATTAAATGCTTTTTTCTTATCTAACTCTGATTTGACCGTTGTTAAATCAACTGGAGTTCCTTCTTTATAAAGACTAATAATTGCATTAAATATTATTCTATTTTTTTCATTATAAAACATATCTATAGTTACTTCATCATTAATCTTTTCTAAGGCCTCACTACTTAAAAATGCTACCCCAAGAACACTCATCTCAGCTTCTAAATCATTTGGCATCGCTCTTGTTGCCACAAAATCACCTACTTACTTTTGTAAATTTATTCTTAATTTAAAGATTACTTTTTTATGAAGAATTACTTCTACTTCATGCACTCCTAAAGTATCTAAATCATTGTCTAACTTAATACATTTTTTATCTATGTTATAGCCCATGTTTTTTAACTCTTCAGCTATTTGCTTGGTAGAAATTTTTCCAAATACTTTGTCATTTGCTCCAGTTTTTACTTTAAAAGGAATTATTTTGTTTGCTAATTCTTTTTTAATCTTGTTTAATTCTTCTACTTTATTTTCTTCATCACGTGCTTCTTTATCTAATCTTCTATCTAATACTTCTTTACTTCTTTTCGTTAGTGGTACTGCTAGTTTATTTTTAATTAAATAGTTATTGGCATAACCATCACTAACTTCTAAAATTTCGTCTTTCTTTCCGACTTTTCTAACATCTTGTAGTAAAATAATTTTCAACTTTACCACCCTTTCTAACAAGTACTATTATATCAAAAAAAAACTACGATTTAAAGTAGTTTAGTTTATTGAGCGATTTAATGTTAAATTTGTGTAATGATTATCTGATATATAATTAGGATATAATATGGCTTTTAATATAGAAAAATCTGCTAATAAATCATAGGCTTTTTGTAAATCAGGAAGGTTATATGGTAAATTTTGGGTAACTGTTAAACATTCTAATACATAACTGTTTAGTCTTATCATTCCTTTTAACTCTTCTTTGGTTATACAGTAATAGCTGCATAAAAACTTATCATAAGTATTTACTAAACTCATTATTTCTTCCGTTATAGTCGGTTCTATATTGGGATTTTCGGCAATAATATTTTTTACAATATTAAAGACTGCTATATTCTCTTCTACGGAGAAATGTGAGTTTTGATAAGTATAATCAACCATATTAGCTAAGACTATTTTTAAAATTTCGGGTAAATAAGAATAATCTTCCTCTTCCATTTTTTTCCATATATTTTTTAATTTATTTTTCTCTTCTAAAGAAGTTTGTCCACAAAAACGATATAATGATTCAATGTCACTATCAAATATAGCTTGATAATAATCACTAATTGATACATCTTCACTCATTAGACCTAATAATAAAATTAGTGATTCTTTTTGTCTATTTGCTAAATAGTGATAATCACTAGCATCTTTAATTAAGTAATTGGGATCTAATCCTTCATTATATAAAGAAGATTCAGCGGATGCTTCTAATAAAAATTTGGGGATCATTGGCGTATTGGGATTAATTGGCATTTGTCTTTGATGATTTAGTTCGTGGGTTATCGTACTAGTTAAAGAATCATAGATTAAAGTTTCTAGATTTTCACCTTCTTCTAAATTATTTTTACAATAATTGATGATATTATCATAATATATCGTAATATTATTTTCTATGGGATCAAAACCTGCTAGTAATTGGGTATTCGATGTATTGGATATCGTAAACCCTACTTCTTTTAGCATAACTAAATCTTCTTCTGTATTATTGGTGGATAAAGAAATTATTCTCGAAAGACTATTTTTTACGATGGTAAAGATTTCTTCTTCAGGAAGTTCTAAAAGTTCGGGATGTTTTTTTACTAATTCTTGAGAATTACTTCTTATTTTTCTTATTGCTTCATCTAACTCTTGAGAAAAATCATTTGCCTTTGTTTGGGTTGAAGCCATATTTAGGGGAATAGAAATAGCAATTAATCCGGCGATTATGTTTTCTTTTATTTTCATAATTACTCCTTTTTATTGATTTATTATAACATACCATCATGAACATAAGAATTAACTTACGTTAATTCGCCGAACCTCACAATTCGTTTTTTCTGCTGTAATTTCT
>CALVQO010000010.1 GCA_944358145.1 uncultured Bacilli bacterium
CATTTTACCCAGTCTGATGTTGCTAAAATGCTTGGCGTATCTAGAAGTTTAATTAATAATTGGGAAAATGGATTTTCTAATATTTCTTTAAAACAATTAATTAAACTTGCTTACTTTTATCAGGTTCCTATTGATTATTTGCTTGGTATTATTGATCAAATTGATCATCATTCCTATCATTATGTCTCTTCTATGAATTTAAAAAATATTGGTTTAAAACTTCGAGAAATTAGAAAAATTAATCGACTTACTCAAGATGAATTTGCACAAAAAATAGATACTAAAAGAAGTAGTATCAGCTATTATGAAAATGGGAAAATGATGATTAGTACTGCTGATTTAAAACAGATTTGTGAAACTTTTGGTGTTAGTGCTGATTATCTTGTTGGTAATTTAGATCATTTTGTTAAACGAAATAAAAAAGAGAAAATTAAATTGAAAGATATTAAAGAAAAAATAAGTATAAAATAAGTTAGGTTTTTGCCTAACTTATTTTATAATGGATTCTAATCCTAATTTTATCATATCATTTAGTTTTGTTTGTCTATCTTCAGGAGTTAAAACTGTCTTTGAAAATTTTGAATCTGCTACTGTCATAAGTGTTGTTGCCTCTACATTCATCGTATTAGCAATATGACATACACCATATGCTTCCATTTCTTCTCCAAGAATTTCATAAGATTTAGGAATGCGATTTAATACTCTATCATAATCAATATATGGGCCATAAACATCCATTGTTGTAGTCATTCCATAATGTAAATCAATATTTAATTCTCTTGCTGTTTCTAATATGGTTTTATTTAACTTTTCACTTGCTTCTACTACATTACCTACATAGTTGTTATAAGTATAAGCAAAATTAGATTCAGAATATATACTTTTGGTTAAAATAACATCACCAACGTCTGCTTTATCACTTACTGCTCCACAGGTTCCTATTCTAATTATCTTTTTTACATGGAAGAAATGAATAAGTTCAAAAACATAAATACTAGCACTAGGCATTCCCATACCATGTGCCATTACTGTTATTTTTACTCCTTTATATGTTCCCGTATATCCAGACATATTTCTTATATTGGTAACTAATTTTGCATCTTCTAGGAAATTATCTGCTATATACTTTGCCCTTAAAGGGTCTCCTGGCATTAATACTAATTCTCCTATATCAGCTTTTGCTTCAATATGAAGTGGATTTTCTCCAATAAACATTATCATCACCTATTATAATCTTATCATATTTTAGGATGAATGTTGATGATTATTTTTTTTATTTGACACTTCTTTGTAAGATTAGTTTATCTTCTCTATAATTAGAATTATTTAACTCTTCTAAACAGTCACTAAAATATAGTCCTTCACTTCCACTCATTAAACAATATAAATTCTTTTTTATTTCTCTATCTAATTTAAGTTTAGATAAAATTAATCCTAACTTTGTTAGATCTTGTTCATATAACGTTAATAAATCAATATTGTATAAATAGCTTAAGTAAATAAAATAAGTTCTTAATTTGATATCATTATGTTCACTTGGAATGATTTTATCTTTTAAGGTACATATTAATTGAAATTCAGGAGTCAATATTAAATCTTCTAAACTTAATTTAGATAAAGTTAATCCTTCTTGATGTAACTTTTTAATTTCTTCATCTAATAATTTAATGTGCATTAACTTTACTTTAGTTTTTAATATTCTTTTTTCTTCAATAAATTCTTTTAATGTTATTCCATCCATTTAAAAACCTCTCTTTCTTATAAGAGAAGTCTATGTTTTATTTTTTTATTTATTCATTAATTCACTTTCAATTCTCATTAAACGATTATATTTAGCTATACGTTCACCCCTTGACATTGAACCAGTTTTAATAAAAGGAATGGATAAACCTACAGCAAAATCAGCGATAAAGGTATCCATAGTTTCTCCACTTCGATGAGATATAACCATTTTATAATTATTTTTACGCGCTAGTAATATGGTTTTAATCATCTCAGTTACCGTACCTATTTGATTAGCTTTTAATAAAATGGCATTCCCTGCTTTTAAGTGAATTCCTTTTTCTAAATATTTAGCATTAGTTACAAAATAATCATCACCAACAAGCATAATTTTTTCACCAATAAATTTGGTTAATACGGCTAAAGATTCAAAATCATTTTCTTCAAAAGGATCTTCAATACTAATAATTGGATATTTATTGACTAAAGCGATATAATATTTAATTAATTCATCACTAGTTAAAGTTCGTTTATCAATTTTATAAGTTTTTGTTTTTTCATCGTAGATTTCAGAGGCTGCTACATCTAGAGCGATAAATACATCTACTCCTGGGGTATATCCACTTTTTTCTATTGCTTCCATAATTAAATCTAAAGCTAAATTATTGTATTCAAGATTTGGAGCAAAACCACCTTCATCTCCTACGGCAGTAGTTAACCCTTGACTTTTTAAAATATTCTTTAAAGTATGAAATACTTCACTTGCTACTCTTATTCGTTCTTTCATTCCTTTTACAGCAGGAACAATCATAAATTCTTGAATATCTAAATTGTTATCAGCATGCATACCACCATTAATTATATTTACCATTGGTAGAGGCATACTTACTTTACCACTGCTTAAGTAAGAGTATAATTCTTTTCCTTCTAAACTGGCTGAGGCTTTAATACTTGCTAGAGATACTGCTAGAGTAGCATTAGCTCCTAAATTACTTTTATTTTCTGTTCCATCTAAACTAATTAATAATTTATCGATCATTACTTGTTCTAATTCTTTTCCCACTAAATTATCTTTAATTATCGTATTAATATTTTCTACTGCTTTTAATACCCCTTTACCATGATATCTTTTAGGGTCATTATCTCGGAGTTCTAAAGCTTCTTTGGAACCAGTAGATGCTCCAGAAGGTACAGATGCAGTTGCACTTATCCCATTATCTAAATAAATACTGGCTTCTACAGTTGGATTTCCCCTACTATCTAATATTTCTCTTCCTATTAAATTTATAATCTTTGCCACAAGTTATCACCTACTTCATTATAAGTATACCAAAAATTAATTGTTCTTATCATAGTTTTTGTTCTGTTTTTTCAATAATTTACATTTCTTTTCATTTCTTTAACTATTGTTTTTTTCTCATTTTACAAATTATCTTAGCATAGGATAAAATTATTGTCAATTTTTTTCTTAATTATAGACTTGAAATCTATATTTTGTTACAATTTAGTTATGGTGATTATATGTGAATGGAATGAAATCAATAAATTATATCAATATTAATACGGAATATATATTAGATAATCTTAAAATAATTAAAGAGAAGTATCCTTATCCTAATTATATTTTAAATGTTAGTAATCATGCTTTTGCTCATGGTATGTATTTAATTAAAACTTTGGATGAACAAATTGATTATTTATATGTTAATCATTTTGATGATCTTTTAATGATTAGAAAATATAATAATACTATTCCTGTTATTTATCATGGAGAAATTCATGAAGATAATGTTTATGATTTAATTATGAATAATGCAATACTAGTTATTCATGATCTTGATATTCTTAGGGATATTAGAAATTTAAATATTAAAGATACTTTATCTTTTATCTTTTATATTGATCCTACAGGATACTTAGGGATTAGTAAAAAACAAGATATTTTGGAATTTTTAGAATGGGATAATCCTCACTTTAATTTATTAGGAGTTATGGCTCATCTTCAAGAAAAAGATTATGAAGAGTTTAAGCATATTATTAGGCCAATTAATAATTCGAAATTGATGATTTTGAATTCTGAAGAAGATAAAAGAAAAATTCAGGGTTCTAATACTATATTGTTAGATTTTTCTATTTATGGGATTAACAAAATCAAAAGAAAATTATTTCAAAAAAATGAAGTTTTATTAAAACAAGCATTTTCTTTATATTCTAAAGTTATTTCTGTAAAAAAAGATGTTAATCATAAAAAAAATAATTTTATCGCTGTTATTCCTTTTGGATATCATCATGGAATGAGTGATGAAATTAAATTTGTTTATCTTAATTCTAAACTTTATCCTGTTCAAAAAGTTTTTAGTGAAACTTCTTATCTTTTAGTCGATGAAAATATAGAAAAAGGTATGTTAGTAGAAATTACTTCTCTTCATAATCCTTTGGAAAATTATTTTTCTTCCTACCCTTTAAGTTACTTTCAACTGTTTAATTCTAATATTCCGATAGTATATCATGATTATATTTTAGAAAAAATGTTAATTTATTAAAAAAGATGCCAAAAAGTTATTGACATCTTTCTTTATTAATGTTATATTAAGTTACGTCAATGGATGTGGGCGCTTAGCTCAGTTGGTTAGAGCACCTGCCTTACAAGCAGGGGGTCATAGGTTCGAGTCCTATAGCGCCCACCATTGTTTTTTTGCCGACATAGCGTAACTGGCAGCGCAACTGACTTGTGGGATAGAAGCTGATGCTTTTTTGAACTATCTTGCACCTATAGTTAGAAATAGCTATAGTGGACGTCGCTAATTCGGGGAAAGCTAAATGAATTATTAGGGGGACTATGAATTGTAGAAATTGTGGAAGGCCATTAAAAAAAGGTACTCATTATTGTAGTAACTTTTGCCAAAAAAATTATGAATACAAAAAGTATATTCATGATTGGAAAAATGGTTTAAATAATGGCATGAAAGGAAAATACCAAATTTCTAATCACGTAAGACATTATTTATATGAAAAATATAATTACAAATGTGCAAGATGTGGTTGGAATAAAAAAAATCCTTTTAACCATACTGTTCCTTTAGAAATAGAACATATTGATGGGAATTATTTAAACAATTCTGAGTCTAATCTTATTCTTTTATGTCCCAATTGTCATTCTTTAACTGCTACTTATAAAGGAGCTAATAAAGGTTATGGACGTAAGGAAAGAAGTAAATATAGTTTATATGCCAATCCCGAGCTAAAGGTTAAGCCTTGAGTGTAGAGACTTTATACGACGAACCTAAGTCAATTGATATGGTTAAGAGAAAGTCCAGACTACAAACATGAAAATGGTAGTGAAAGCTATAGTAGTATGAATCAGTAGGTTGGGGGTTCGACTCCCTCTGTCGGCACCATTTAAATATGGGGAGATAGCGAAGTGGCCAAACGCGGCAGACTGTAAATCTGTTCCTTCGGGTTCCGTGGTTCAAATCCACGTCTCCCCACCACTTTAATATTGCCTCGTAGCCAAGTGGTAAGGCATCAGACTTTGACTCTGACATTCCGCTGGTTCGAACCCAGCCGAGGCAGCCATACTTGGTTCGTTAGCTCAGTAGGTAGAGCATTTGACTTTTAATCAAAGGGTCTTGGGTTCGAATCCCAAACGAGCCACCATTTGTAATTTACTCAAGTTTTCTTGAGTTTTTCTTTTGCTTTAAAAAGTGCTTAAGCACTATTCTATTTCATCAAATAATTGTTTTATACTAATATTTAGAGCTTCTGCTATAATTGCTAAAGTATCTATTCTAGGACACCTTATTATTGCTAAACTTTCTAAATCTCTTATATATTGGTATGTAAATCCTGTTTTTTCTGCTAATTCTTGTTGAGTTAGATTTGCTTCTATTCTATATTTCTTTATATTTTTTCTTACTACTTTATAATAATAATCACTATCTTTGCTTTTCATTAATACCACCTATATTTATTTTCGCAGAAAAAATATAAAAAATACGTCTTTTATTGAACGACAATTAGTGTTATAATTTTATCAGGAGTAAATATGAAAAGCAATTTGAATAATAAAAATAAAAGTGTTATTTTTTTAGATGAGGGTCAAGAATTGAAAATTGTTTTGACTACTATACCACATAGTCAAGTTTATATAAAAAATGAAAATGGTATTTTAAAAATTTCAAAAAATTATCCTTTTGAAAAAATTACAAAAAAAGATGGCTGTTAGTAATTTCTAACATACCATCTTTTTATATTTTAAATATTTTTCCTTTTTTCTTAGTATAGATAATAATAATACTTGCTATAGCTATACAAACGAAGATAAATGAATATTTCATTATGTTTCCTGTTTGAGGATTTTCTATTTCTATTATTTTAACAATTACTTCATTACTTGGGGTATCTTCATTATTGTATGTTGCTGTTGCTATGTTAGGTATCTCTCCTTCACTAATATCTTCTGCTACTTTCACTCGTACAGTAAAGGTTATACTACTTTCAGCTGCTAGATCAAATGTCCAAGTAAGAGTATTTCCGGATATTTCTGCTCCATCATTTTCAACAATAATTAATCTTGGATCAAATTCATCAGTTACTAATAAATTCGTTATATTAGCATTACTTGTATTTTTTACCGTAATAAAATACTCAAATTCTTCCCCTTTTGTTACTTCCGTTTTGCTTACTTCTTTGGTAATTGTAAAAGTTGGCGTGACTACATCAACATCTACTTCATCTTCTTCATCTGGTTTGCCTGGTTCTTTTACGATGACATGGTTATTTACAACATCTTTATTGATGTCTTCTCTTACTCTTGCTGTAATTGTATATTTAATTGTTTCATTGCTTGCTATTGAAGCAATATTCCAAGTAATTGTATGATTATCATTATCTACTATACCAGAATCACTATCTATAATTTCTAAGTATTCATCAAATGTATCAATTACTTCTACATTATTGGCAGATGCTGTTCCCTTATTTTGAATCGTAATGGTATAGGTTAATTCTTCTCCTTTACTAACACTTTGTTTACTACTTGTTTTTTCAACACTTAGTAGGGAGCCTGTTACAATTACATCATCACTACTTTCTAACTCTCCATCATCATAAGTTAAGACAGCAGTATTTATGATTTTTTCGCCTTGTTTGGCTGTTTCTCTTACTCTTACATGTACTTTAATTTCTACACTGCTTTCGGCAGGTAAATTATCAATAGTAAATACTGTTAAATTATTATTTGATGTATGCTTAACATTTTCAGGTACTTCTATATTAACGACTGATAAACTACTTGGAATTTGATCTGTTACTGTTAAGTTAGATTCATCTGCTGTACCTTTATTTGAAACGGTAATTGTATAATAAAATTCTTCATTAATATCTACTACTTCAACACTTGCTACTTTGTTTAAATAAATATCTGAATCTATTACTGTTACATCATCGTCATCTTTATATTCTTCATCATCATGGGTAACAATAACTTCATTAGGAATTATTGTATTTAATGTTGTATCATTATTTACCCTCACTTTGATTCGGTAGGTTATTGTTTCCCCTGCTTTAATAGAGTCTACATTCCAAGTAATCGTTTGCCCACTTACCGTGCCACCATCAGCATCAACAATTGTTAAATGACTATCAATAGTATCTTTTATTACTACTTGATTACTATTACCATTACCTGTATTTTTTACAATGATTTCATACTCGTATTCTTCATTTGGTTGGACAATTTTAGTTCCAGTAGTTGTAATGGCATTTTTTTCGACGCTTAATATTGGCTTTACTACAGTAACATCAACATCATCTTCTTTATCTGGTTTGCCAACTTCTTTTAATACGGCTACATTGTGAACTACTGTATTATCATTTAATGTTTCTTTAGCTACTACAGTAATATTATAGGTTCTACTTTCTCCTCCTTTTAATATACCAACATTATAAGTAATTGTATTTCCATTTATTGATCCATTTGGAGCACTTTTAATGGTTAATGAGCTATCAATGGTATCAGTCACTGTAATTTGTTTTGAATCAACATCACTAGTATTTCTAATCGTTATTGTATAAATAAATTCTTCACCAACATTTACAACTGATTTATTTACACTTTTTTCAATAGTTACATTAGAATCAACTATTGTTACATCATCTTCATCTTCTACTGGATCTTTTCCTTCTTCGGTTGCTGTTACGGTATTTGGTACTACATCTCCAGGATTTGCTGTGTCATTTACTTTTACGGTTAGTGTTACTGTAATAGTCCCACCAACTTTTAAAGATTCTATCGTCATTGTCCAAGTATTACCAACAACATTTCCTTCACTTGCACTAATTAAATCTAGACGACTGTCTATTATATCTCTTATTATAATTTCATTAGAAGCTGCATCACCAGTGTTCGTAATTTTAATTGTATAAGTGAAAGTGTCCCCTACTCTAACTTCTTCTTCACTTGCTGTTTTTTCAATAACTATATTTGAATTTACTATAGGGGTGGTTACTTCATCTTTTAAGCATTTTTCCCAGTCATCTTGTCCACCTTCACAAGCTATTGCTTCATTTAAAATACTCGTTTTGGTTGTATTAGCATTTAATGTCACATATAAAGTAATTGTTGCACTTTCACCAGCATCTAAAGAATCAAGGTGGAACTTATAACTGTTATCACCTAATGATTGATAATTATTTGGATTTGCAGAATTTAAAGTTACATCACTATCTAAAAAATCTATGATGTGTAATTCTTCACTTGGGCCAGTTCCATGATTAGTAACTGTTATCGTATAAGTGAATTCTTGTCCAGGTTTGACTTGGGTTACACTTGCTTCTTTTACAATATCAATTTCACTATATAAAATTTCTACCTCAGCATCATCACTCTTTTCTTTATCCCCTACGGTAACTGTAGCTGTATTATTAATTCTAAAGTCTTGTCTATTTTCATTCGAAATTACCTTTACTTTTACATAAAATGTTTGTTCTTCATCAACATCCATAGAGCCGATGTTCCAAGTAATCGTTTGGCCACTTATGCTTCCCCCATCCGCATCTAATATTTCAAAATCATCAGGTATAGTATCCGTAATTACCACATCATCTGTTGCTATTACACTATCATTTTTTACGGTTATTTTATAATAAAATTCTTCATTATCACTTACTTCTGTAACGATTTCACCGCCGCTTGAACTTGAAACAGCATCTTTGGTAATCGTTACATCATTTGTTTTTACTAAATTCGCTGGACCTGGAATGAAATTAACATGACATGGATAAATTCCATTTTCTTTTAGAGTAATTGTAGCATAAACTACTTTGCCATCACTAGAATCATAGACTTTGTTTGATGTTAAACTATAAGAATAATTGCTTGTGTCTAAATCCTCTGTTTCAAAATTTTCATTAACATCAAAAGATATTACATCATAGCCAACTATATCAAAAGATCCTTCAACATGATTTACTTCTGTTGAGCCGGTTGCAGTAAAATATATATTGTATTTTACAATATCATATCCGTCTGTATCCGGATTTGAACTTACTAGCTCAAAATTGTGGGTTAAAGCTGCTGATGCTCTATTTAAAAATACATAACATAAAACCCCAATTAAAGTAACTGCTAAAATACTTCCAATAATGATTTTTTTCTTCATAGTACACTCTCTATTCTATTATCTAAATTATACAATAGAAAAAGAAAAAGAGCAATTCATTTTTGCTCAATTATTTCTTTTATTGCATTTACTACTGCTATTTTCCCATAATTATAGGTTACTCCACCTTGTTCATAAGCAATAAATGGCTCTCTTAGGGGTCCATCACATGATAGTTCAATACTTGAGCCTTGGGTAAATGCACCACTGGCCATAATGATATCATCATCATATCCTGGCATTGGAGCAGGTATAGGAAGGGTTGCAGAATCAATTGGAGAATATCTTTGAATGGTTTGGACATATTTAATTAGTAATTCTTTATTGTTAAAGGTAATTGCCTCTACTATATCGGCACGAGGTTCATCGTATTTAGGAGATACTGAGAATTCTAATTTCTCTAATAAATAAGAAGCTAAAATGCTTGTTTTTAAGCTTGATGCTATGACACTTGGAGCAAAATATAATCCTTGTAAAAATGATTTATTGGCACCTAAGCTTGGTCCTACATCTAAGCCTTCTCCTGGTAAATTTAATCTTTCTGCACATAACTTAATTAAATCTTCATCACCACATATGTATGCTCCATTACTTGCTAATGATCCTCCTAAATTTTTTATTAGAGAACCAACAATAATATTTGCTCCTACTTCTAATGGTGAGGTTGTCTCAACCATTTCACAATAACAGTTATCTACCATTATGATAACATTTTTATCTACTTCTCTAATTTTCTTTATGATTTCTTCTATATCTTTAATTAAAATACTTTTTCTTGTCGAATATCCTCTACTTCTTTGGATTTCTATTAATTTAATCTTTTTTTCTTGTAATTTTTTTATGATTTTTTCGGTATCAAATTGATTATCTTTTAAATCAATTTGTTCATAATTAATGTTAAAGCTTTTTAATGAACTTTTATTTTCTTTTATGCCAATTACTTCATGTAAAGTGTCATATGGTAATCCCGTTATGGAAAGCATAGTATCTTTAGGACGAAGAAGTGCAAACAAAGCGGTTGATAAGGCATGTGAACCACTTATAAATTGATTTCTTACTAATGCTTTTTCTCCTTTTAAGACTCTAGCAAAAACACGTTCTATAGCATCTCTACCTAAGTCATTATAACCATATCCTGTAGTCATGCTAAAATGACTTTCATTAATATTTTCCTCATGAAATGCATCTAAAACTAATTGGCTAAAATAGCTTTCATTTTCATCTATTTGTTTAAATATTTGTGCACATTTTTCTTCGGCTTCTTTTACTAGTTCATCGATCATGCTAGCCCTCCATCTACTTTTATTATTGAATTATTAATATAACTTGCTTCTTCACTGGCTAAGAAAAATACTACTTTGGCAATTTCTAGGGGTTCAGCAAATCTTTTTAATAAAATTTTTTCACTTTCTTTTTTTCTAAAATCATTATCTAATTCTTTGTTCATATTGGTGTTAATCCAACCAGGAGCTATAGCATTTACTCTAATATTAGGTGCATATTCTATGGCTAAATTATGAGTTAAAGAAATTAGCCCAGCTTTTGATGCATCATAGTCTAACCCGTATGGATAATTTGCATCTATGGCTGTATTAGAAGCAATATTAATGATACAACCTTTGTTCATGATTTTATGGCCATATTTACATACTAAAAAAGGACCAATTAAATTTGTTGCTAAAACTAGGCTAAATGATTCTTTTGTTTTATCATCTACTAGTGAATCTTTAGCTATTCCAGCATTATTGATAATAATATCGATAGTGCCTTGTTCTTCTTTAATTTTATTGATCATGGCTTCTACTTCTAATTCATTTGAGATATCACATTTAATAGGAATTCCCTTTTTATAGTTATGACATAGCTCTTCGGCTTCACTTTGACTATCTTTATAATTTACATAAACAATATCATCATTTTGTAAAAAAAGAGTGGCTATACTTCTTCCTAATCCCCGTGATGCACCCGTTATTAGTACAACTTTATTCACCATTATCACCTCTTGAGTTCATTATTATACATCAAAGTGTTATTAATTTCTATTGTTTTCTTTTCGCCAGCTAAATAATATTCTAAGGTGGTAGAGCCTCTATCAGATAGATCTAAATAACTAAAAACATGCTCTAAATATAGGGAATCACCATGAGTTCTATTTTGATTTTCATAATATCTGTTGATTAAATCTCGGGCTTTTATTCCATTTTCTTCACCTAGATAATCTTTTATATCTAAGCCATAATATTCACAGGCTATATTTAATGTTGATTCCCCTTGATTATAAGTAAATAAACCAGTGATTAAACTATCAAATTTATCAACACATGTTCTTAAATAGGCTAGTCCAACGCGAATATTTCCTTCCGGTGAATCAAGCATTTCCTTTGTTATTTCAAATATATCATAATTGCCTGTAAAGCCATTTTCATCATATATTGGTACAGTCATTGTCTCACCTACAAAATACTCATAAGTAATTTGGCAAGGATTTATACATACACCATTTTCTATGTTTGGTCTTTCTTGAGTAATTTGGGCACAAGCTAAATCATAAGGAAGACCATATCTTGTTGCATACTCGGATATATAGGTTCCGAGGTAGGCCTTTGTTTCATCTAATTTACTCATCTGTTCACTGACTCTGTTACTTTCAGTTCGATCTTGAAAAGCTAAATTGATTACGTGATCAGCTTCAAGATTATTTTCCGCTTCAATTACTATGTTTTCTTCAACTTCAGTCTTTTCGGGAAGCGTAATACTTATTGATGTAGAAAGCGTATTATCGTTTTCCTTTTCTATTTCCTTATTTATTAATCCAGCAATTAAGGAAGAAGCAATGGTAAATGATAGAGCACCTGCGATTAACTGTTTAGCTGGAAATCTTTTTTGTTTAGTTCTGTTTATTCTAGGTTTATAATATTGAGGTAGATTCTTTTTATATTGGTTTATTGTTTCTTTTTCGATAAATGCTTTTAGTTTATTTAATAGTAATTGAAAATAATGATCATTATGATCATGATGAATTTGAAAAACTTTTAGGTTATCTATGATAAGAGTTAAACTATTATTAAAAATGATTTCTATGCTTTTATCTGTATCATTAACTTGTTTAATGGGATTTTTATCTAAACTGGTTAATAATGCTTTTGTTTCTTCTTCTGTTAAAGGAAAATAATTTATTTCATCATTTCGATAAGAATAAGCATAATATTTTCTACCATGATGACTATCAATATAAAATTTACTCATTTTCTTCACCCATTTTACTTTCAATAACTTTATCGATCATATCATATTCAGCACTAGATAAATCATTATCAATAATATATTTATCATCTACCATTTCATAAGAAGATGCTAAAAGATCATTGTCTACTAAATAAACAATATAGTTTTTACTGAAATTATAATCAAAGTGTGTAAATAAAAATGTTGCTTTGATTTTGTTACCTTCTACATCTTCTAATATTATTTCATTCATGAAGCTCACCCTATTATTATTATAAATTATTTTTAGTCATAGTGCTATAGTAAAGTGAAAAAAGTAAAAGAAAAAGTCAACTTTAGGTCGACTCTATTTTTTAGTTACAATTAATTTCATTGCTGTTTTATCTTCACCATTAATGACTACATCATTAAATGCTGGTATTACTACTAAATTATCACCACTGGGTGCTACAAAGCCTCTGGCTATCGCTATACCTTTTATTGCTTGATTTAGAGAACCAGCTCCAATAGTTTGAATTTCAACACTGCCTTTTTCTCTAAATATATTCGCAATTGCTCCTGCTACTTTGCTAGGATTAGATTTACTAGATACTTTTAATATTTCCATATGTTTTATTCCTCAACTTTCTAATTAACTATATGAAAATACTTTGTATTTATTCTTCTAAATCTATATTTTCGTATGCTCCTAAGTCATAAACTTCATAGCCTAATTCTATAAGTTTCTCAGCTGCTATCTTACTTCGTGTTCCACTTTTACAATAAACAAATATCACTGTATCTTTATCAATATCTATTAATTCATTTATTTCATTATATGGAAGATTAAAAGCTCCTTCTATATGTTCTTCTGTAAATTCATCTCTATTTCTTACATCAAGAACAAGATAGTTTTCTCTTTCTTTCATGATTTCTAAAGCTTCTTCACTTGTAATTTTTTGATAGCTAAACTCTTGATTATTACTGTTACTACATCCTAATAGTAAAATACAACTAAAAATTATAATAAAATATTTCAATTTAATTCCCACCTTGCATATATTCCACATGGTAATATTAGTTTGGAATTAACTACCGGTAAAGCTAATTCATCACTGCTAATACAACCTTTATGTTTTGTATTTATTCTTAAATAAAGTATATCTTCTAAAACAGTTTTAGATAGTCCGGTTGTGTATGAATTGATTAAAAATAGTATAGGTTCATCACTTAATAATTCTGCTACATCTTTAATTAAGTCATCTAAATCTGTTTCAATGTTCCAAACTTCATTTTTTGCTCCTCTTCCAAATGAGGGAGGATCCATAATAATCATATCATATTTGTTTCCTCTTCTTATTTCTCTTTTAACAAATTTTCTTACATCATCAACTAAAAATCTAACTTCTTTATCTTCTAAGTGATTTAATTTTACATTTTCTTTGGCCCATTCGATCATCCCACGTGATGAATCAACATGAACTACACTAGCGCCAGCACTTAAAGCTGCTATCGTTGCTGCTCCTGTATAAGCAAAAAGATTTAATACTTTAATCTTTCTGTTTGCCTTTTTGATCTTTTCTCTTATTAAGTTCCAATTATAGGCTTGTTCGGGAAATAATCCGGTGTGTTTAAAGCCCATTAGTTTTAAATTAAATTTTAAATCATGATAATTGATTGTCCATGATGATGGAATGTTCTTATTAATTTTCCATTTGCCACCACCGGTATTACTTCTTTCGTAACAGGCATGTGCTTTAGACCAAATTTCTTTTTTTTCATTTTTCCATATTACTTGGGGATCTGGTCTACTTAATATTACACCAGCCCATGATTCTAATTTTTGTCCATCATTTAAATCTAGTATTTCATATGCTTTAAAGTCATTAACTAATTTCATTTATTGTCCTCCATTAAGAAAACTGCTATTGGATCAACAATGTCTAAAATGCCATTTATTAGGAAAAAGAAACCAACGATAATGGTTTGGACTGATTCTTCATAATAAAGATTTAGTCCCGTAAGTAAGCCTGATGTTAAGAAAGCAAATAAAATAAATAAACGTAAGACCCACATTCTATTTTTTCGATCATGATAAAAGTCGGCTTTTTTTAGCTTAATTAAACACATTAATGCCATCCAAATCATTAAAACTAAAACCATATTTTTTGTTGTAAAATCAATTAGAAATAAGCTAATTAATGCTCCTAATGATATTAGACAAGTAAATAAACTTTCAAAATCTTTTTCTTTTAAAATGAGTATAAATTGCGTAAATTTGATTAAAGCATAAAAACCAAATATTGTTTTTAAAATAAAACTCAAATCATTTACTTTAAATGTCGGTAAAAGTAAAATAACAACAGCAATTAACATTAAAGATATACTTGCTATTAAATCTACTAACTCTTTTTTCTTCATAACACACCTCTTACATCTATTATAGCACAAAGCAATAATTTATGATATGTTTTTATGTAGTCAATGTCGGATTTTGCCCTTTGCTTTTTCTTGTTTTTTCATATATTCATTTATAATAAATAATCGTTATTCAGGATTGGTAGTACTTGCTTCATTTGGTAAATAGTTTAATATTTGAGCATCCACAGGAAGGGTGGCGAAGAGGTAAATGGATGAAGAAATTGAGTATTTATTTATTATCATAATCATGTTTATCTCTATTATTAGAAATAAGTTATGAAAAAGGCACTGATATGCTATAACCCCGTTTCTTGAATAGAAACTAGTTTTATTCAAACTTAATGTTGTTTTTATACAACGAAAAAATGAACCAAATATTGATTCATTTATGCTGTTTTCTCAAATTGAGAATTATATATTTTGGCATAGAAGCCATTTTTGGCTAGTAGCTCTTCATGACGCCCTACTTCAACAATATCTCCTTCGTCCATAACTAATATTAAATCTGCATTTTTTATTGTTGATAATCTGTGAGCAATAATAAATGAAGTTCTTCCTTCCATTACTTTATCCATCGCTTGTTGAATTAACTCTTCTGTTCTTGTATCTACATTACTTGTTGCTTCATCAAGTATTAATACTTTGGGATTAGCAAGTATGGCTCTAGCAATAGTAAGTAATTGTTTTTGACCACCACTAATATTGTTTGTTTCTTCATTAATTATAGAGTTGTAGCCATCAGGTAGTGTTCTAATAAAGAAATCTGCACTCGCAGTTTTAGCAGCATCTATTACTTCTTTATCAGAAGCATTTAGATTACCATAACGTAAATTATCTAATATTGTACCATTAAATAACCATGTATCTTGAAGTACCATTGCAAATACTGTTTCATATTCTTTTCTTTTATATTCTTTGATATTTACGCCATCAAGAAGAATTTCCCCTCCATTTAATTCATAAAAACGCATTAATAGTTTTACCATTGTAGTTTTTCCAGCTCCAGTTGGACCTACTATAGCAATTTTTTGACCATCACTTACTTTAGCATTAAAATCTTTGATAATTATCTTATTTGGATCATAACCAAACTTGACATGTTTAAATTCAATATTTCCTTTTATATTATTACAGTCTTTTGTTCCTTCATCAATATATTCGTCAAGTTCTAGAAAATTAAATACTCTTTCACTCGCTGCGATCATACTTTGAATAAGACTAGAAATTTGGGCTAATTGTGCTATAGGGTTGGTAAAGTTTTTCGAATATTGAATAAAACTTTGGATATTACCAACTGTAATCTTTCCATGAATCGCAAATATTGCTCCTAAAATGGCAATAATAGCATAGTTTAAATTAGCAACAAAATTCATAATTGGATGCATAAGTCCTGATAAAAATTGAGCTTTAAAACTAGCTTCACATAACTTGCTATTATCTCGATCAAAATTTTTCATTGATTTTTCTTCAGCATTAAAAGCTTTAATTACGGTATGTCCACTTATCATTTCTTCTACTTCACCATCAACACTTCCTAAGTAATTTTGTTGATTAATGAAATGTTTTTGACTTTTACTTACGACGAACATTACAATTATACTGGCAACAGGTAAAATTAAAGCTGTAATTATTGCTAAAGTTACATTAATTGTACACATCATAATAAATATTCCTATTAAGGTAACTATTGATGATACTAATTGGGTTGCTGATTGATTTAAGTTTAGTTGAAGTGTATCAATATCGTTGGTAATAATAGACATAATATCACCAGTGTTTTGTTTATCATAATAACTCATTGGTAATCTATTTAATTTATGAGATATTTGACGTCTTAATTTATAGCTTGCTCTTTGTGATACATGAGTCATGATTAAATTTTGAATATAATTAAATAAGGCACTAACTATATATAATACGGCTAAACAGATTAAAATTGTTCTTATCGCCCCAAAATCTATACCACCTGTACCATTAATTTTAGCAATAAGTCCATTATAAATTTCAGTGGTAGCATTACCTAAAATTTTGGGAGAAACTATGGCAAAAATGGTACTTCCAATAGCAAAGAGAAAAGCTAATATTACTAATACTTTGTATTCAGAAATTATTTTTAAGAATTTTTTTAATGTTCCTTTGAAGTCCTTTGCTTTATCTACTGCTCCAGGACCTCCACCCATTTTTCTTGGCATTATAATTCCTCCTCCTTTAATTGAGATAAGGCGATCTCTTTATAGATTTTACATGTTTTTAAGAGCTCTTTATGAGTACCAGTTCCCACTACTTCTCCTTCATTTAAAACAATGATGTTATCTGCGTTCATAATCGTACTAATTCTTTGCGCTACAATTAATACTGTAGCATCTTTAGCATGTTTAAATAATGCTTTTCTTAAAGCTGCATCCGTTTTAAAATCAAGAGCACTAAATGAATCATCAAAAATATAAATTTCTGGATTTTTTGCTATAGCTCTAGCAATAGATAAACGTTGTTTTTGGCCTCCACTAACATTAGATCCACCTTGAGAAATAGCACTGTCAAACTTGTCTTTTTTAGCTTCAATAAATTCTATGGACTGACTAACACGGGCTGCATCTAACATTTCACTTTCCGTTAAATTATCATTTCCAAGCATTAAATTTGATTTAATTGTTCCGCTAAATAACATACCCTTTTGAGGAACATAACCAATTCTATTTCTTAGTTCTATTACTGATGCATCTTTTATATTTACTCCATCAACATAAATTTCCCCACTTGTGGCATCAAAAAATCTTGGAATTAAATTAATTAAAGTAGATTTACCAGATCCAGTAGAACCTATAAATGCAGTTGTCGAGCCTGGTGTTGCTTTAAAACTAATATTTTTTAGCATTGCTTCATCGGCATCAGGATATTTAAAACTTACATCTTTAAATTCTATTACCCCTTTTTCTTCTTCTTTAAAAGGAACGGGACTCTCTGGTTCAGTAATAGATACTTCTTTTTTCAATATTTCTCTAATTCTTTTTAATGATACTAAAGCACGTGGTAACATTACGGATACCAGTGAGATCATTAAGAAAGACATAATAATTTGCATAGTATAGGTGATGAATGCTAATAATGTACCTACTTGAAGCGTTCCGATGTCAATTTGTTTTGCTCCATACCATACGATTAAAATACTAATAATATTCATGACTAACATCATACTAGGCATCATTATTCCCATTAATCTATTAACAAAAAGGTTTGTTTTTGTTAATTTTATATTAGCTTTATCAAAACGTTCTTCTTCATACTTTTCTGTTCCAAAAGTTCTAATAACTGGCATTCCGGTAATAATTTCTCTAGATACTAAGTTCATTTTATCAATTAATTTTTGCATACTCTTGAACTTTGGCATAGCAAAGCCAAATAATATTCCTATTAATACTAAGATAATTACTAAAGCTAGACCAATAATCCAATTTAAAGGGTTATTGCTTACCTTAATAAAGGCACCAATACCCATAATTGGAGCAAAAACGACAATTCTAAGCAACATAACACAAAACAATTTTATTTGCTCTATATCATTGGTAGAACGAGTAATTAAGCTAGATGCTCCAAATTCTTTGAATTCAGAAGATGAAAAACTCATGATTTTTTTTACTACTTTGCTTCTTAGGAAATAACCTATTTTGGCTGCTAATTTGGCTACTAAGAAACCAACGATAATTGCAATGATCATACCAATACCTGCAATAGCTAACATCATTAATCCTTTTTCAATGATGTAATTCATTTGATAATCTTCCATATCCATACCAATAGCATTATAAATGGTACTTACACTTGATGTTGCATATTGATCAATGATAGATGAATCAAGATTATTTAAAGAAGTAGCAATGGAACTGGTTATTGAATCAAATGTATTATTATCCATTTTTAAGACAATGTCTAATAAAGTCATTCCTTCTGGTACTTCTATATTTAAAGAATCAGCTAAATTTTCATTATTACTATAAAGCATAGTTGTAATAATCAGTGGTATTTTAATTTGTTCTTCTACAATATCCTTTTCTTCTTCTGTTAAATCTTTTAAAATATAAAGATTTTCACTTGTTAATAATGGATATTTACTTCCTAAAGTATCTATTTCTTGTTGATTTAAATTTTCACTAACATAGAAATCATAACTTGCCATTATCGCTGGATTACTATCACTAATCTTGACAATAGCATCATACATTTCTTCTGTTAATACTTCGGGTAGCCCCCTGTCAATTCCTCCTTGTTGTATCCCATTATTAATAATATCTGATGTATAACTTGGTAATTCAAGATCACATAAAGCTTGAGCTGCTAAAAGAGCAACTATGGCAATAATAGGAATTACAAAAGTTAAAATAATATTATTTTTTTTCAAAAAAAATCCCTCCAATTTATTATATTAGTCGTTCGTCTAATTATAACATTAATTGGAAAGTTTGAAAACTAAAAATTTTATTTTAATTATCCTTAGCTACTACATTCTAATTTAAGATTATTTTTTTGAATATTGATTTTAATCTTTTTCAAGTAAAATTGACTAGATTTATTTTTTAACTATTGGTAAAATAATATTGGTGAGGATAATGAAAAAGTATATTGATGATTATATTTTAATGTTGGAAGAGAAAATTAAGAATAAAGATGTTGATCAAAAATTATGGGATGATGTTTTAATTAAAATTGATTTCTTTAACAAAGAGAGAATTATTCATTTGTTAATTACTCTTTTTTACGCTTTATTTGCTATTTTGTTTGCTTGTCATATTAAAGAGTCGATTATGTATTTAATTTTTGCCCTATTTATGATGTGTTTTTTGATTCCTTATATTATTTATTATTTTAAATTGGAAGCTAGAGTACAGTATTTATATAAACTTTACGATCAAACAAAAAATTCAGATTAAATTCTGAATTTTTTATTGCTCTTTAATTAGTTTAAAGCGTCTTTTAATTTGCTTCCTGCTTTAAATGAAGCTACAGTCTTAGCAGGAATTTTGATAGCTTCTTTTGTTAAAGGATTAATTCCTTCACGTGCAGCACGTTTCTTAGCACTAAATGTTCCAAATCCAACTAAAGTTACTTTTCCTTCTTTCTTTAATCCAGTTTGGATACCTTCTAAAAGTGCGTCTAATACGCGTCCTACTTCAGCCTTAGAAACTTCAGCTTTAGCAGCAGCAAATTCTACTAATTCAGTTCTTGACATTTCACATACCTCCCAACTTCAAAAACTAAAATTTATAAGGTCTTTACCTTACATAATAACATTATCAGAAAATGCCTGTAAAATCAAGGATTTTTTTGCTTTTTTTCGCATATTTTAGGGTTTAAATGGCTATTTTACTTCCTTTTTACAAAAAAAGAGCATAAATTTTGCTCTTATTCACTTTTTTTAGCTGGTAAATCAATTTTCTTTGGAAGATCTATTGTCTCTTTTGGAGTTTCTTTAGCTTCTTCTCTTACATAAACTGAACTGAATGTTTCTGGTTGTCTTGCTGTTCTAGTTTTAGTTACTTCACTCATTGGTGTAACTTTAATTTCATCATATTTTCTTGAATCATTTTCAAGTTCATCTAATTCTTTAGAAATTGATTTAGCTAATGAATCAAAATCAATATTTGGTACTTTAATTGATTCAACTTCCTTAGGTTTTTCACTAGGTTTATAATAAGTATTAATTATTGGCTCTTCATTAATTTGTAATTTTGGTTCTTCTTCTTTAATTATTGGTGTTACTTCTTCTCTCATTACTGGTTTTACTTCATCAATAATTGGTCTTATTGATTCATTGGTTTGAATCGGTTCTTTTGGTATTTCAATTTTTGTTGGTTCTAATTCTATTCTTTGTGGAGCTACTATTTTAGGTTCTTCTTTAATCGTAGGAGCTACAGGAGTAATAATTGGTGTTACTTCTGGGGCAATAACCGGTTTTACTGGTTCTTCTACTGTTAAATTATCTACATAATCATTATTATTATCTTCTAATTTTATTGGAGTTACTGGTGGTATTGGCATTACAGGAGTAACTGGTTCTACAGGAGATACTTGTGGGGTGGCAACTGTAGGATTTATTGGCTCATTAATTGGAGTTACTACTGGAGTATCCTCTGGTTCTAAATTAATAGGCGCTACAGGCTCAGGATTAACAGGTATTTCTACTGGAGTTTTAGTACTCGTCTCTTTAAAAGTATTTTCTGTATTCATTTTTTGCGTTTCTTCTAATTTTCTTTTCTTTTGATCTTTTTTGCCAAAGAATAAAACAATTAAAAATGTTACTACTAAAAATGCTATAACAGCAAATAAACCAATACCAAAGTAATTACTTTCATATAATTTATTAAGGAAATCCATCCCTAACACCACCTTTTATTCTATTTATAAGTCTATCATATATATATTCGAAAATCAAGAAAAAAATGTAAAGTTTTTTACTTTACATTAGTTGACATCAAACTACTACGAATTATCGGGGATCCCTGATAATATACTTTATCAGGGAATTAATGTTATCAGGGATTTTATCCTTCAAGCCTTTATCTAAGGGCTTTTTCTTTGCCATTTTC
>CALVQO010000011.1 GCA_944358145.1 uncultured Bacilli bacterium
TCTGAAAATATCTTATTATAGAAATAGTAACTAAAAAAGATAGCATTAATTAACTATCTTTTGACTGAACTGTAACTCTTTTTCGCATACATCTACTGCTTGTAAGCCTTTAGAAGTTTCAATTAATTTAAAACTAACAACTGCACCTTCTTTTAAAGTTTTATAACCTTCTTTAATTATAGCAGAATAATGTACAAAAATATCTTCAAGATCTTCATACTCTATAAAGCCATAACCTTTTTCGTTATTAAACCACTTAACTTTACCTATCATTGCTTCACACCTCACCTTTCTACCTCGTATTAAAAATAACACACAAGCAAGTTTAAAATCAAGAAAAACCGCTCGACAAAGTTTGCAACCAATGTCATTACCTTGAGTTATAAACCATTCTAAAGATATCATATTTAATTAATAAATGATACACTTTTGTACCAAAGAACAAATTTTAAGCTTCAAAAGTCAAAAATGAAAAGCAAATAAAAACATTTAATTTTTTTAACCCTCTAAATAGTTACTTAAAGCAAACAATATTTTTTCTTTAAATATATTGAGTTATACTTAAAATGCAGTGAGGTAGTATATGAAAGAAAAGTTTGTAAATTCATCAATTAACTTTATATCAAAATATCAAGAATGTGATGAACTAAAACTTAAACGTTTAAAATATGGCTTAGAAGGTATATACAGTTTAGTTGTAAAAGCTATAGTCATAATCATCATATCAATAATTACAAACACTCTTAAAGAAACTGCTCTATTAATGTTATTTTATGCAGGAATAAGAACTTTCAGCTATGGAATGCATGCTAAAAGTAATCTTGCATGTTGGATATCAAGTATATTAATCTATAATGGTATACCACTATTTATAACTTATATAAACATACCTAATTATATTGGATATATTATTCTTGGTATATCATTAATAGCAATGCTACTATGGGCACCAGCTGATACTCCAAAAAGGCCATTAATCAGAAAAAATCAAAGAATAAAATGTAAAATATTATCTATAATTGTCGTAATAATTTATACACTAATCTATCTATTTAGCAATTCAAGTTTAATCAATAACACAATATTATTTGCACTATTAATTCAAATAATATTCATAAACCCCTTATCTTATAAACTTACTAATACTCAATTTAATAATTACAAATATTATAAAAAAAGTATTAACTAAGGTTTAAATTTTTATATAGATTTAAACAAAATTTGTAGTAAAGGAGGTATTAAAATGTTAGAAATGTTAGCAAATTTATTAAGTGGAGCTGCTACAGCATCTTCAGCAACTCCATATACTATCTGGTTCTTTTGGAATGAACCTGAATGTCCAGAAGATTTAATATAAAATAAAAGTGCTATATGAAAAGAATTCGTTCATATAGCATTTTTTATTCGTCAAAATTTTTCTTAGCACTGATTTTAGAAACAAATAAATTATTTACAATACTCACCTTTACTGTTGCTTCTTTATTTCTAAAAATAGATGCTAATCCCAAACCTCTTCTTGTTCCTTTAGTAGAATAATTAACCTCACCTAAGTTATCTAAACTAATATCATTAGAAAAAGAATTCTTTACCTCAGCAATAATTAAATCATCTTCACAATATAAATTAATTACTAAAACTTTCTCAACACTATCTACTGAAGATTCAATTGCATTATCTAAAGCAACCATTAATTTTTCTACAAAAACATTATAACGACGTGCTTTTAAAACTTTAAAAATATCTACATTAATTTGATTATCAATTTTGATATCTAGTACATCTAAATAAGGATTAACCTTTTCATAAATAATTCCATTTAATCCATAAGGAATATTACAAATATGACTAGAAAAATCTGTATGATGATTAAAACTTGATAATAAATCATCAATTAAAATACGAGCATTCTTATTAGATACTGATTTAATACTTAACATTTTAGCCATCAAATTATGTTTAAAAATACGATGATCTTCATCCATCTTTACATAGAAATTATTATTATCTTTTAGAAAAGATAGAAAGATCTTATTTTCTACACTAAATATTTTCTTTTCGACTAATAAAATAAAAGATAATAAAATTAAACAACAAATTAAAATTAGTAAAAAATCTATACTTAAATGATGAATATTAATAGTAATGGCAACGCCAATGCAAAAGACAAAACAAATAAAGCCAATTAATAAAAAATCAAAATAATTCAATTTATAAAAAAGATTAATTAATCTATTAGCTAACCGATGAAAAAATTTTAAATTCCCAATAACTATAAAAATTATAAACACAATTAATGATGGGAAAATAATATAAAAATCTTCAGTTAAGTCTACAAGATCATAATAACTTAAAAATGATAAAATTAACATTATTACAAAATCTAAAATTATACCACAACCCCAAATCAACAATGTGTAATATAAAATCATTTTTAAAGATTTATGTTCCATAGCATTAAACAAAATCGGATAAAAAATAAAGAAAATCAAATTACTTATTATAGGAACAGAATAATACTTAATTAAAGTAATAATTACTGTACCAATAATAAAAATAACAAAAGTTTTAAAATTTAATTTTTTACAATTTGAAAGTTTATAATAACAATAAGCAATTCCAAAAGTTGATACAGAACATGCTATAAACCAAACTAAAAACTCAGTCATCTTCTATCAACTTCTTATTCATTTTAGATAGCAAATAAACTTTATCACCCGTATCTAAAACAAAATAACCATCTTTATAATTTAACTCTTCTACTCTATTCTTATTAACAATACAAGATCTATGACATTTAACAAATCTACCATCTAATAAATCCATAATAGTATCAAAAGTCATATTTAATTTATATTTATTATTTGGAGTTATAATAACTAATTTTCTTTCTTCTTTATCTCTACAAATATAAAGTATAGAACGATAATAAATATTCAAATCAATATTATTAGCACTATACTTAAACATTTTATTATCAAAATTTCTTTTTAATATTTCTTTAACATCCCTTTTAAACCTTTTATCAAATTCATGAAATTTCTCGATAAAACTAAAAACTTCATAAATACTTCTGTGAGTACTTTCAAACATCTTATCATGATTAGTAATAAAAATGATTTCACTTTCCCAGTCAACTTCTCTAATTAATTTAGCAATAGTAATACCACTAACTTTATTAGCAAGTTCAATATCTAACACATAAATCTTATGTTCATCAGTATTTTGAATTTCACTTTTAAGCTCTGATGTAATCTTAGGAAAACTAACAATTTTAGCATCCTCTACTACTTCACAAATTAATTTCCTCACATGTTCAATTTCTTTAGTATCATCATCCACAATTACAAATTTAACCATATACCTCACTCCATACCGACAAAAGGCATGTTATCCATGCCAGTTTACTACTAGTAATTATATTATAATTTCCAAAAATTGTCAAAAAAATATGATATCACAAATCATATTTTTTTACTTTCAGTAAACTATCAGAAATAAAGTTTTGATAATTATCAATATAGTATAAATCTACTAAATTAGATTTAATCTGAGGAATTAAATTATTTGTTCCAAATAATACTACATAATCTTGATAATATTCTTGAAAATAATTAATTAATTTTGGAAAGTCTTTAAAATAAGTCAAACTAAGAAAGACAGGTTCATCTAAATAAAAGACAACATAATCTTCAAAAACACCAATATAAGTATAATCTGGACTAAAATAATCATAGATATCTAAATAAATTACTTTAATAAACCCTAATTCCGTAAATAAACTTTCTAAATAAAATAAATCCCTTGCCGTAAAATAAGCATCTTTAACAATATATATTTTATCTCCAAAAAGTTTACTCCTAATTTTTTCTTTTTTTAAAATAGAGAGAAAACTTTCCATAAAACTAGCCCGATCAACAACCAACCCCTGTTTAATACTAGCAAGTTTTTTTTGAATCACTTTATTTTGATAGACAATATTAATCATATCATCACAAAAATACACAATTAAGTCTTTCAAATCAATCACCCTTTAAGAGCATATTTACATCTTGTAGCTTCTCCGCCCTTAATATGCCGATACTGATTATGTTCCCAAAATATCTTTTTCACTTTCAAATAAAGATCATAATCATATTTTTTTAATGCTTCACTCATATGCCGATGAAGAACACTTTTAGCAACACCCAAATCAAGTGCTGCTTCTCTTATTGTTTTATTTGTATCAATAATGTAGTTAGCTTCTCTAAGAATACGTGCTACCAAATAATTACCCCCTATAATTCAATTATATGATAATCACTAATTTAAAGTACTAACATCCATCGTATAAAATTCTTCAGGATTAAGTAATGTTCCATTATAATATACTTCAAAAAGTAAGTTGTTATTAGTATCAGTAATATTATTTTCTCCTGAAATACCAATTAAATCCCCTTGATTTAATACTTCACCAACTTTTACATTTACTTCACCCAAACTATAATAAATAGTTCTTAAATTAGGATTATGTTCAATTTCTACAACATTACCCAAAATATCATCTTCTTTAATGTTAAGTACAGTTCCTTCTAAAACTGCTACACAGTCAAACAGATTATCTGACTGATATAATACACCAGTATTTTTCATATAAGTATTTTCAAAATAAATTAAAGACTTTTGTTGTTCTTCCTCACTTGCATCTACATCATAAAAATAAGTAGCAATTTTTACATCAGAACTTGTATAAGGTCTTACAATTTGACTAGACTCTTCTACTTCACTAACAACAGGCGTATCTACATTCCTCATCACATCAACAGAATAAAGATAATTTGGATTAACCTGCATTAAATTACTAACTAAAGTTACTGCTCCAAAAATAACAATTAAAACAATTACATAAAGTGTTGGTAATACATACCCTTTTAATTTTCTATGCTTCAAACTAATCACCTTTCCTACTATTAAGGTGACCAAGTTTTCCATTTTTATACTATAATTTGGTAATTTCTGTATCTTGATAATAATGTTGCAAAATATCTTTATAAGTATAACCATCACTAGCCATACCCTGAGCTCCATATTGACTCATTCCCACACCATGACCAAACCCATAAGTGAGTATTTCAACATTACCTCCATTAACTGTAATCGTAAAATCGGTAGATTTTAAATTAAGTTTTTGAAATACTTGTATACCTGTAAATATTTGTCCATTAATCGTAATACTACGTACATAATGATTATCAGCCCGAACTTCATCAGTGATGACAATACCATTACAAGTTATTCCAAGCTTACTACAAAAAGATTCTTGACTCAAAGTATAAGTAGAAGAATAAGACTGATAACTTTTATCCCAAGAAGAATCTACACTAACCAAATAATCTTTATCTTCATTAAAAATCGTCAACCCATCATCTGTATAACCATTAGATATCGCAAAATAATAAGTAGAAGCAAGATCTCCTTGATAAGTTAATACTTCCCCTTTTGTCCTTTCTACAGCATCTTTAACTCTTTGATAATAATAATCAAAATCACTTCCCCACTTTTCCTTCATCTCTTCCTGCGTTAAATATACTTGATCACTAATAGTAACACTAAGAACATAATCTTGAATAGAATCCATCTTATAAAGAGCAAAAGTTCTAGATGCTACAGCTTGAGCTTTCAAAGCTTCCATATTAAAAGATGCTGGCATTTCCCCTGCTACTACCCCAACAACATAATCTTCTAAATCCATACTAAAAGCATCACTTTTATCCTGATTAGTACTAAGCATTACCTGAATGGTTTCTTCTTCCTCTTCTTCTTTTTCACTAGCAAGTGGCATTTCTAAAGAAATATCTTCATGATCTTCTGTTTTTAGTACTGCTTCATCATCTGGTGCTGTAAAAATAGCAATAGGCACTAATAAAATAACTACTAAAACAAGTAATCGATTCATACGCATCTCCTTTTGTCTAATTATATGAAGAGTAAAAATAAAATATTTATACAAAATAAGTAAGATAAAATGAATGAAAAACATTGTACAAATAAATAATTTTAAGGTATAATATTAATGAATAAAGAGGGATTATCATGAAGCAATTATTAAGAAACATGTTTATCGATAATAAACGAGTTTTACTAAGATGTGATTTTAACGTTCCAATGAAAGCAGGAAACATCACTGATGAAAGTAAAATCATTAAAAGTTTAGAAACAATAAATTATTTATTGAGCAAAAATTGTAAAATAATTATATTAAGTCATTTAGGAAGAGTAAAAACAGAAGAAGACAAAAAAACATATTCCCTATTACCAGTAAAAAACACATTAGAGCGACTTCTAAATAGACCGATAAAATTTGCTAATGACATATTATCAGAAGAAACAAAAAACTTAGCATTAAGCTTACAAAATGGTGAAATACTTTTACTGGAAAACACCAGATTTTTAGATATTCCTAACAAATGGGAAAGTGTGTTAAACGAAAATGTAGCAAGACAAATTGCCAGTTTAGGAGAAGTATTTGTTTTTGATGCTTTTGCCGTTGCTCATCGCACTCACACAACAGTAGTAGGGCTTCCCAAATATATTCCTAGTTGTTTAGGCTTCTTAGTAGAAAAAGAAAAAAATATGCTAGACAAAGTAATCATGAATCCCGTACGTCCATTTACGGTAATTATGGGCGGAGCTAAAGTAGATGATAAGCTAAAAATTATTAATGCCCTATTACCAAAATGTGAACATTTACTAGTAAGTGGTGGTATAGCCAATTCATTTTTAAGTACTTTAGGCCTAAATGTTGGAGCTTCCTTAAAAACAGAGAATCCAGAAACAATTAAAGAACTGAAAAACTTAATGCTAACTTATAAAGAAAAATTTGCTTTACCACTAGATGCCATAGCAACAACCACATACAAAGATAATCCCACAATTAAAAACATTAATAAAATTGATACCAATGACATAATAGGAGATATTGGAACAAAAACAATAAATAAATACAGCACCATTTTAAAAGAAAGCAACACCATATTCATGAATGGAACAATGGGAATATATGAAGAAAATGCTTTTGCTAATGGTACAATTGAAATCTTAAATACCCTAAAAGAGAAAAAAGAACAAGTAGTAATAGGTGGAGGCGACACCGTAGGAGCAGTAAACACTTTAGGATTTAAAAATATATTTCCCAATATATCCAGTGGTGGAGGAGCAACTTTAGAATACATTGCAAATGGCACTTTACCTGGCATTGAAGCAATAGTGGAGGAAGACAACATTGAAGTACTTGATCTGTAATTTAAAAGCGAATAAAACATATGAAGAAATGCTGAACTATAAAGAACAATTAACAAAAATAAATCACGAAAAATTAAACTTTATTTTAGCACCAAGTTCTATATATTTATCATTATTTAAAGATAGTAATTTAAATTTATGTATTCAAGATATTGCTTTAAACGAAAAATTAAACTTAACAGGAGATATCTCCATGAATCAAATAAAAAGTCTAGATGTCACATATGCCATAATTGGTCACTATGAAAGAAGAAAATACTACAAAGAAACAGAACATGAGATATTAGAAAAAATAAAAGATGCCCTAGATAATAAAATAAAAGTAATTTATTGTATTGGAGAATCCATAGAAGAAAGAGAACGCAAAGTAGAATATCAAGTTTTAGAACGAGAAATTGCAAGAATTTTTAACAAGCTAGATAACACCGATTTAAAAAACATAATTATTGCCTACGAACCAACATATTTAATTGGCAAAAGTTCAACTTATGACATATTAAAAATAAGATCAATGATTAATTTTATCAAAAAACTAATCAAAGATTATTACGGAATAGATATTGATGTAGTATTTGGTGGAAGTGTTAATCAGGAAAACATAGATAACTTATTAAGTTTAAATGATTTAGATGGATTTATTATCTGTTCTTCTATCCTAAACCCCGAAAATATTACTCGAATAATAGAAAAAATGACAACTTAGTAACAGTTGTTATTTTTTTCGACAAACATCGACATAAGTTTACACAACTAGACAAAAGATTTACTAGTATAATGTCAACTTATGTGCTATAATAAACTTGCGTGTAGTAAATAATAACTAATTGAAGGAGAACAAAAATGGAAAACGTAACCAGAGTTTTAGTAGTAGATGATAATGAAACAATTACTACTAAAATCGAAAAGCAATTTAGTAGTCACGCAGTAATCAAAGTAGTAAAAGTAATTAATAATGGTTCAGATGCCCTAGATTACATCATTAACCACAAAAATGAATATGATATTATTTGTATGGATATCATATTACCAGTAGTAGATGGCTTAACTATTCTAGAAAAAATGAAACAAGAACACATCAAGAAAAAAGTTATTGTGTTAACAAGTTACAAAAAGGAATACACAATAAATATGACTAACAATTATGGAGTTAGCTATTACATGTTAAAACCATTTAGTATGTTAGCATTAGAAACAAGAATTATTGAGTTAGCCAAGAAAGAAAACTTAAAAGCTGTGGAATTAAATGAAAGCGAAAGAGAATTACATGTAGCAATTAGTAAAATACTACACCAGTTAGGAATACCTAGTCACATTAAAGGATACAACTATATTAGAGAAAGCGTATTCTTATTCTATAAAAATAGTGATAGCTATGGTGGAATCACCAAAGAAATATATCCGGAAGTTGCCCTTCGTTTTTCAACAACTGCATCACGAGTAGAAAGAGCTATTCGTCATGCTATTGAAGTTAGTTGGAGTAGAGGAGATTATGATTTAATGGAAGAAATCTTTGGAAACAGTGTTGCATTTGATAAAGCTAAACCAACCAATTCTGAATTTATTGCAACCATCGCTGATCGCTTACGTTACGATAAAAAATTATTACAAGTTTAAAAGGGGATGTAAAAATCCTTTTTTTCGTGGATATTTGTATTTTTTGTAAAACTATGTTATGATAAACTAGAAAAAGGTGAAATTATGCGAAAAATTTTAACTGTTGTTTTAGACGGATTTGGTTACCGAGAAGAAGAGTATGGAAATGCAATTAAAATGGCTGACACCAAAAATTTTGATAAACTATGGAGTACTTATCCCCATACAACTCTTTATGCATCAGAAGAATATGTAGGCCTAAACTCTGGCGAATTTGGAAACAGTGAAATAGGACATATGACTATTGGGGCAGGAAGACGAATTATGCAACACGGACCTAGAATAACTGAATTCTTAAAAAATATTAATAAAGATAATTTATTATTCAATGAATTTTTAACAGAAGCACAAAACAAAACGGTTCATATTATCGGTTTATATAGTGATGGTAAAGTTCACTCTAACTTAGAACATTTTTTAAGTGTCTATCAAATACTAAAAGAAAATAACGCTAAAAAAATAAACTTTCATTTAATTACAGACGGAAGAGATACCAAAGTAAATGCAGCGATAAACTTTGTAAGAGATTTAGAAGAAAAAATTGCCGATGATCCTCAAACAGACATTGTAAGTATATGTGGTAGATATTATGCAATGGATAGAGATACAAACTATGACCGAACCAAAATATATTATGATTTATTAACCAAAGGAATTGGAATTAAAGCCAAAAGTGCAACCGATGGAATATTAAATCTATACAAAAAAAATCAAACAGACGAATTTCTATACCCACTAATTATTAACCCAAATGAAACAATAAAAGATGGAGATATTATTCTTTGGATGAACTTTAGAAGTGATAGAGCCAAACAAATTATTGCATCATTTACCAAAACTAACTTTGAAGAATTTCCTACCTATCAATATCAAGATTTAAAAGTTTACAGCTTCTTTCCTATAGACAAAGACATTAAAACAAATAACTTTTTAGAAGACATTAACGTAACTAATCCATTAGGAATATATTTAAGCACATTAGGTTTAACTCAAGCACGTATAGCGGAAACCGAAAAATATGCTCATGTAACTTACTTTTTTGATGGAATGTATAATGGAAAAGTAGACAAATGTGAAAAAATATTAATACCATCACCAAAAGTAGAAACCTATGACTTAAAACCAGAAATGAGTGCTATAGAAGTAACCAAAAAAGCAATTCATGCTATGGAAAAAGATACAGACTTCATCTTTATGAATCTAGCCAACCCAGATATGGTAGGGCATACTGGCAAATTAGATGCAACAATGAAAGCCGTAACAACCGTAGATGTATGCTTAGAAAGATTATTTGAAGTAGCAGAAGATAATTTTTATACTATGATTATCCTCGCTGATCATGGAAATGCTGATATTATGCTTGATGAATTTGGTAATCCCATAACTACACACACCACAAGTAAAGTTCCATTTATTATAACCGACTTAAATGTAGAACTTAAAAAAAGTGGAGACTTAACCAATGTTGCTCCAACAATATTAGAATACATGGATATAGCCTTACCTGAAGAAATGGCTAATACTCCATCCCTTTTCATAAATAAATAGTGTTGATAACACATAAGTTACCAACACTATTTTTTTGTTTCAATAGTAATCACAAGTTTTTCTTTTTTAGCTATTTCCAGTAATAATTCAAAATCAAAATTTCTCTGACCATATTCATAATACTGAACGGCATTTCTACTCTTACTAATCATTTTACCAAACTCTTCTTGAGTTTTTCCACTATTTTCCCGGATCATTCTCATAATTTCATTCGCTCGATAATTATTAGCTACTATTCTCATATTCCACCTCTTGACAAGCATACAAAATGTCGGAAAAATACATTTGAAAATACCAACATTTTGTTGGTACAATAAATAAAAGCATTAAAAATATCAATGAAGTAAAACTTCATGAAAGGAATTAGTTATGGAATTTGAGGGTTTAAAAAGAGGACATATAAAACGAAATATTATTATCGGAAGTTTTGTAGTACTATTTATCAGTGCAATAATACTAAATTTTACGAAAGCCAAATATCGAACGACAGCAGATGTTCCTATAGCAAGTGGTACAATAAACTATGAACTAGGAGATGCAAACTTAATAGGCATATATCTTCAAAATGGTAATAATTACATCAAAAGTGATACGATCCCCGATTCAGGATACACGTTAAATGAAGAAAAAAGTTACTGCAAAATTGGTGATGAAGTACAAAATAATATGACCATTACTTATGATGTAAATACGAAAACACTAAATGTATCCCCATTATCAACAAAGGGTACTAAATGCTATCTTTATTTTGATGAACAAAGAACACTGTTAAAAGATGCAATACTTGCTAATGCCAAAAGAGGTTCTGGAACACCAAACTTTGGTAATACGAGTTGTAGCAGTGGATGTCAAGAGTCAACAGTAGGATTATATGAAGAGCAAACAAGTAAGGGAACAACGTATTATTTTAGAGGAAATGTGGATGATAATTATTTGGAATTTGGAGGATTTTATTGGCGAATCATCAGGATTAATGAGGATGGATCAATAAGAATTATCTATAGCGGAGAAAAATCAACAGTAGATATTGCTGGAAAAGAAACAGTACTAGCAAATGGTTATAATGATGGAAGTACAGATTATACTCAAATACAGACAAGTGCATTTAATAGTTCATATAATCGAAGTGAATATGTCGGATTCAGGTATACAGAGGGAAGTCAACGACCAAGTAATACAAATACTGGAACAGAAAGTACAATAAAAGGAGTATTAGATACATGGTATAGTAAAAATTTACAGAAATATGATAACATGACCATAAGTACACCAGGATTCTGTAATGACAGGGAAATGGCAAGTGGATCATCATGGAGTAGTACTGGTAGTGAAATATATTACAAAGCTCGTGAAAGGATAGTAATAAATAAAACAGCATCATTAGAGTGCAGTAATACCAATGATTTATATCAAACCAAAATTGGATTAATTACTGCGGATGAAGTAGCCTATGCAGGAGGAAAATATAATACAAATAATTCTGGGTATTATCTTTATACGGGAAATGCTTATTGGACTATGTCTCCGTATTACTTTTACGGCAGTAATGCTTACGTGCTCCTCATGTATTCGATGGGTTTCTTGAGCAACTACGGCGTGAATAACACGAGTGGTGTTCGTCCTGTAATTAATTTATCCGCTGATACTACCATAAAATCAGCAAATGGCACTATTTCCTCACCCTATGAAATTTAAAAATGTTAGTAATTTGTTTGTTACTAACATTTTTTTATTCTTCTATTTCCTCTTCTTTAGAAACATACTCTGTATTAATCATATCTTCCGTACCTTTTACAAAATAGAACAATGTTGCTTTTGCTGGATCATTAGTAGGAACACCACTTACAGCATCCAATACAACCCCAACTACATTTTCTGGTGTTTCATACCAATGCTCTTCTGTATCACCTAAAATATCTTCTACTGTATCAGCCCATATATTTTTAGAAATATATGAATCACTTGCACTAAGACTACTATTATCATCCATACCTACCCATGTAACCATTACAATATCCGGATTATATCCTGCTATCCAAAAATCACTATCAGTCGTACCAGTTTTAATAGAATATTTTCTAGACAATTTAGAAGCAACAGTTAATGCTGTAGGATAAGCATAATCTTTAAATTGACTATTCGTAGTTCCCGTAAGCATTTCATTTAAAATATAAGTATAATTCATATTTAATACTAATTCTTTAGAATCATCTTTTTCATACAAAACATTACCTTCACTATCTTCTACTCTTCTAATAAAGCCAACATCTTCCTTATATCCTCCCGTAGCAAAAGTAGTATAACCCCTTGCCAAATCTAAAACCGACATCTCACCTGTACCTAAAGCTAGAGAAGGTACGGCACTAAGATTAGCTTTAATACCAACTTTACTTGCTGTTTCAACGAGTTTTTCAGCTCCCAAAAACATATTTGTTTTAACTGCATACACATTATCAGAAACAGCTATAGCCTCTGCCATCGTAATTTCCTTATTCGCATAAACAGAACCATAATTTTTAGGTGAATAAGTATCTCCATTACTTAAAGTAAATGTTGTATATTGACTATTAAAAGTAGACGCTGAAGTCATACCTTCTTCTAATGCTCCATAGTACAAAAATGGTTTCATCGCACTACCAACTTGCCTTTTAGCTTGTGTAGCTCTATTATACTGACTTCTTGAATAAGATACTCCTCCCGATAATGCTATAACTCCACCTGTATTAGGATCAATTACTACACTAGCAGATTCTAATTCACGATCTGCTAAATAAGTTAAAATATTTTCTTCCAAATTTTTTTGAGCATCCAAATCTAAATAAGTATATATTTTAATTCCACCATTTTGAATTAATTCTTCTGGTATTGTCCCAATATCTCTTAACTCTTGAATTACTGCATCTTGATAATACATAAGCATATCTAAATTTTCTTCTGAAGCTTTACCATATATTTCAATTTTTTCTTGAAATAATCCATCAAATTCATCTTGAGTCAAATAACCATTCTCTACCATTGATCTACCAACAATTTTAGCTCTTTCAATAGATAAATCATAATTAGCAACAGGATTATAATTTTCAGGACTATTAGGAATACCTGCTAAAATAAGTGCTTCTTCTAGTGTTAAATCAAGAGGTTCCTTATTAAAATAATATCGACTAGCATTTCCAATACCAAAATTACCTTGACCGTAATTTATCGTATTTAAATACCCTTCCAATATTTCATCTTTAGAATAATGCACTTCAAGCTCCAAAGTAAGAAAAGCTTCCTCTATTTTTCTTGACCAAGTTGTACTAAAATCCAAAAAAATATTTTTAATATATTGTTGAGAAATAGTTGATGCTCCCTGAGTAATTTTTCCATTTTTAATATTTAAAAACATCGCTTTAGCAATTCTCAAATAATCAAACCCATGATGATGATAAAAATTCTTATCTTCAACACTAATAACCGCATTAATTAAATTATAATTAATATCTTCTAAACTAACCCATTCACTTGTACTAGACCCCTGATAAACAAGTTCATCATTTGTATCATAAATATAATATTGCCCAGCAGTTCTAAGCTCTAATTTAGGACTTAAATAAGCATAAGTATATAGACCAATAATTACAATAACAAAAGAAACAAACAAAAAAATTCCTACTTTAAAAAGAAATCTCAAAGCTTTCATATGGTCTCACCCAATATTAATATGGATAAATTAAACAAGTTTATAAGTCTTAATTGACAAAAAACTTTTATTTTGATAAGATATATTTCCTATTAAAGGATAAGTGATATAGATGAATTTAAGTGATGATTTAAAAATACTAGACTTAACTGCAAGTTATACTTCAGAAGAATTAGAAAATAACTATAAAAGAAAATTAGAAGAATTAAACCATGCATACAATGAATTAAAATCTAGAATAGATAAAAAAAGTAAATCCTATCAAAGAAAAGAATTAATCATTGATCAAATAATAATTAAAGTAATATTTTCAGAAAATCTATCCGAATTTACCTCAGCCAAAATTCTAAGTGTATTAGATGAAATTAAAAAGAAAGCTTTAAATAATCAAATTTCATTAGCAAACATTGAACAATTAGAAAAATTAAAACTAAATGAAAGTACCCAAGATATAATCATTTTATATTATGCTTTAAAAGATCAAGATTTAGAAAATCCTAATATCAATATCAATGAAGATAAAGAATTTAGTTCATTTTTAAAATCTTTTTTTGATGATGAGTTAATTAGATAGTGGCTTTATTGTATTTTATTCTATTTTTTAGTATAATGATTAGTAATTGGTGATGTTATGAACAAAGAGCTATTAATTAATACATACGAAGACAATACACTATTATTTAAAGAAAATGTATTAGGAAGACTAGAAAATAATATTTTAACTTATGAAAATGATACCGATTCCTTTATAATTGATTTAAATAACTTAATATTTAAAAAAGAAAATTTAGAAAGTATATTAGAAATAAATAAAGAGCAAGCAATATTAACGGTTAAAGAACTTGAATGTAGCATCAACATAACACTAAATAAACGTATTTTTACAAGACATAATAACAATATAACAATAGAATACCTTCTAGAAAGTACAGAAAAACCAATAAAAATCGAAATAGAAATGAGTGATATAAATGAATCATAAAATTAATGTATTAGAATCAAAAATAAAAGAAGCCCTAAAAGAGATAGACATAAACATTGAATCAGTGAATTTAACTCCATCAAATAGACCAGATTTAGGTGATTATCAATATAATGGAGCCATGGCTTTAGCTAAAACTTTACATGATAACCCAATGAATATTGCGAGTAAAATTGTAAGTGTTATTAAAGATTTTACTGAATTTAAAGAAATTAGTATAGCTAATCCTGGATTTATTAACATAACTTTAAGTGATGAATTCCTAATTGATTTTGCCAATAATTCATTAAAAGATATAACTTATAATTATAATTTAGGCATAAATAAGACTATATTTTTAGATTATGGAGGACCAAATGTAGCTAAAGTATTACATGTAGGTCATCTAAGAAGTGCCAATATTGGTCAAGCACTAAATAATTTATGCAAAGCTGTAGGTTGCCAAACAATTAGCGATATCCACCTTGGTGACTGGGGTAGACCTATGGGAATGGTAATTCTTGAAATTAAAACTAGATATCCTGATTTAGCTTATTTCCAAGAAGATTATAATGGGGAGCCTGTAGATTTTAATTTAACAAATGATGATTTACTAGAATTATATCCAACTGCAACAACTAAAGCTAAAGAAAATGAAAGCATTATGGAAGAAGCAAGAAAAATTAATCTTGAACTACAAAAAAAACACAAAGGTTATTATGCTTTATGGAAAAAAATTGTAGAAGTAAGTTTAACTGAAGTAAAAAGAATTTACAAAGATTTAAATGTAGATTTTGATCTTTGGGAAGGCGAATCTGATAATTTTCTTTACATGAATGAATTATTTGATTATTTATACAGCAAAAATATAATTAAAAAAAGTGATGGAGCTGAAGTTATTGAAGTAAAAGAAGATACTGACAAAAAAGAAATTCCACCATTAATTTTGGTAAAAAGTAATGGTGCTGTATCTTATGAAGCAACTGATCTAGCAGCCATATGGGAACGTACCCACAAATACAAATTAGATGAAATGTGGTATATTGTAGACAAACGTCAAGAATTACACTTTACCCAAGTATTTCGAGCATCTTACAAAAGTAAAATGGTTGAAGAAAACACCAAATTAATCTTTAATGGATTTGGCACAATGAATGGACCAGACGGTAAACCATTTAAAACCAGAGATGGTGGAGTAATGCCTTTATCCGACTTATTAGATAATGTAACAGATGAATGTGAAAAAAGAATAATGGAAAGCATCACTGAAAATAGAAAAGAAATTGCTCGTACTATTGCTATCGCAGCGATAAAATATGCTGACCTGCTTCCATTTAGAGCAACAGACTATAACTTTGATATTGAAAAATTTACTGATTTAAATGGAAAAACAGGTACATATTTATTATATTCTTGTGTAAGAATGAATTCTTTATTAAAGAAAGCAAAAGAAAATAAAGTAAATTTTGATCATATCCAAACTCTAACAACAGATAATGAGCGAAAAATACTGATTACCATGTTAGATTTAAAAAGAATAGTAAAAAGAAGCTTTGAAAATTATTCATTAAATGAAATATGTGAATACCTATATAAAATCACTAATTTATACAATAATTTTTATGCTGAAAACAAAGTACTAACTGAAGAAAATGAACAAAAGAAAACTTCATGGCTTGCCTTAACTAAATTAATTTTTGACAACAACAAATATTTACTTAACATATTAGGTATAAATATTCCTGAAAAAATGTAAATTAAGAATTGACAAATATATCATTCCATATTACAATTACAAGGACTTATGTAACATAAGATATATTAAGTCATATAATGTTTACGAATGAAGGAGATTAGTATGAAACTAAGTAATATACCAAAAGAAGAACTTGAGACAATGAATTATGATGATATAGCATACATAATTCTAAATGAAGAAAAGAAAAAAATGAAGATCAATGAACTTTTTAAAAAAGTTTGTGATGCATTAGAATTACCTGAAAGCACATTTGAAGAAAAAATCGCTGATTTCTTTGAACTATTAACAACAGACAAAAGATTTATTATGTTAGAAGATGGCTTTTGGGATTTAAGAGAACTACATAATCCAAAACTTATCATTGATGATGAAGAAGAAGATGAAACAATTATTAGTGAAGCTGAAGAAGATGATAATGAAGAAGATATAATGGAAGAAGAATCTGTTGATGATATCTTCTATGATGCTGATGCTGATGATGATTTACCTGATGATGATTTAGAAGATTTAGTAGTAATTGATGTAGATGATGAAGAAGCAAACAGTTAATGTTTGTTTTTCTCTTTATTTATTGATATAATAAGAAAAGAAAGGAAGATTTTCATGTTTGAAAGACTAGATGCAATTGTAGCAAAATATAATGAATTACAAAAAGATTTAACTAATCCTGAAATCATGAATGATTACAATAAAATAAAAGTTTTATCAAAAGAATCTAGTGATTTAGAAAGTACAGTAAAAAAATATGAAGAGTATAAAAATACAGTAAAAGAAATAGAAGATGCTAAAATATTAATGAAAGATGAAGAATTAAGAGAAATGGCATCATTAGAACTAGAAACTTTAAAAGATAAACTAGAAACAATCAAAAAAGAATTAGAAATTCTTTTAGTTCCAAAAGATGAATTTGATGGTAAAAACATTATTATGGAAATAAGAGGAGCAGCAGGAGGAGATGAAGCTAATATCTTTGCTGGTGATCTTTATCGAATGTATTCTTATTATGCTGAAAAAAATGGTTGGAAAATTGAAGAATTACATGCTATAGAAGGGTCTAGTGGAGGATTTTCTCAAGTTGAAATACTAATTAAAGGTGAAGATGTTTACAAAAAATTAAAATATGAAAGTGGTTCTCATCGTGTTCAAAGAGTTCCTGTAACAGAAACACAAGGAAGAGTTCATACTTCAACCGCCACTGTATTAGTAATGCCAGAAATAGAAACATCAAATATTAATATTAAAGAAAGTGATATCAAAATGGATGTATATCACTCTAGTGGAGCAGGAGGTCAATCAGTAAATACTGCAAATTCAGCTGTAAGACTTACTCATATTCCAACAGGTGTTGTTGTAACATGTCAAACAGAAAGAAGTCAATTAAGAAATAGAGATCGTGCTATGGAATTATTAAAAATTAAAATTCAAGACGAAATAAGACAAAAAGAAGAACAAGAACTTGGAACAGAAAGAAAAAGCAAAATTGGAACAGGCGATAGAAGTGAAAAAATAAGAACATATAACTATCCACAAAACCGAGTAACAGATCATCGCATTAATTTTTCAACAATGACTCTAGACAGAGTAATGGATGGAGAATTAGAACCTATTATTGAAGCACTACAAACTGAGGATTTAAGACTTAAACTAGCTGGTGAAACCTTTGAATAAAATTGGTACATCAGAATTTAAAGCTTTAGAAAAAAAATACAAAGAAAACATAAATGAAGCATTAGAAATGCTCAAAAAAGATTACCCTATTCAATATTTAATTGGCTATGTAGATTTTTATAATTGCAAAATCAATGTAGATGAAAATGTATTAATACCTCGTTTTGAAACAGAATATTTAGTTGAAAAAACAATTAAGTTATTAAAAGATAAAAAAATTAAAACAGGTATTGATTTATGTTGTGGAAGTGGAGCAATAGCAATTGCTCTAAAAAAGAATTTAGATATTGAAATAGATGCTTGTGATATTAGTAATTCTGCTTTAGAAATAGCCAAAAAGAATGCTAAAGAAAACAAAGTAAACATTAATTTCTTCAAAAAAGACATATTAAAAGAAAATATAGAAGGAAAGTATGATTTTATTATATCTAACCCCCCATATGTAAAAAAAGAAGAATATACATCTCCAGAGACAGCCTATGAACCTCAAATAGCTTTATATGCAAATGATAATGGACTAGAATTTTACAAAAGAATCCTAAATATTTCTCCAAATATTTTAAACAAAAATGGAATAATTATTTTTGAAATAGGAGCTACTTTAGGAGAATATATAAAAAAATTAGCTTTAAGTATTTATCCTAAAGCTAAAATAACCATAGAAAAAGATTACAACAATTATGATCGCTTTATGTTTATCATGACATAAAGCTTTTATTTTTTCTTTCTTTTTCTTTTAACTACATCTTGTGGTCCTTTAGTAATAATATTCATCCAATTAATTAAAGTAGAAGCTCTAAGAACCATTCTAGCTTTTACCACTAAATCACCACGAGCATGATCAACACTTTCTAACACAAAAATATAATCTTCTCCACTTGGATACAGAACAAATCTACCATGAGCTAAAGCATTTCTAATATGTTTAAAAATACTCATAACTAAATTAGCCCTACTATTAACATAAACAACAATTCTTTCTTGATCCCGATATTGATAAAAATCTTCTCCCAAATGTTGTCTTTGACAAACCTCACTCATTTCATCTAAACGTTCTACCATAATTAAATTATGACCCAAACTAAGATTAGCAACATGAAATAATTGTTCCTTAAGTTCTCCCGTATTCCAAACATTATCACTCCAACCATATTCACTAACAGGAATACCACGATAACTATATTGATCATACAAAGTATTAACCACATAGAAAGGAAAAATTTCTTTTAATGCTTCAAGTTCTTTTCGATTAAACCTTTTTACCAAAATCCACTCTGGATGTTCATTTACTCTTTCAAGACTCATTTTAAATCCCCCTTTGAAATAATTATTTTATATAATCTAGAAAGATTTGTCAAATGAAAAAATATCGAACATATAAAAATCCTAAGTATTCTTTATTTAAAATACTTAGGATTTTCTATTCTTCCTAAAAGATAGTCAGCTGAAACACGATATTTTGCACATATTTGATAAAGGAAAGGAGTAGCAATTAAATATCTTCCTCGTTCATAACCTGATATAACAGAATGAGTTGTATTTAAGAATTTAGCAAGTTTATCTTGCGTAATTTTCATCTCTTTCCTAAATTGCTTTAAATGATTTGTGGTAGGATTTTCAATAATTTCAGTATAACATTGATCACTGCTAAAACCAAAAATATAATCCAAAGACACATTAAAATAATTACAAAGAGTGATTAAATGTTTTATTGGTATAAGTTGAATTTCCTTTTCATATCTACTATATAAACTTTTATCAACACCTATCAATTTAGCTAAGTGCTCTTGTGATATATCTTCACTTGTTCTTAAAATCTTCAAATTATCTCCATAAAACATATGAATCACCAAAAATAATTGTCTCATTAAAGCTAAATTTATAGCTAAATTGTGAATAAATGCCGACATTTTTCTTGACTTTTAATATGTCCAAATTTATAATTAATATGTAAGCTAGGAAACTGATCATACATCTATGATTGGTTGATAAAATAAAACCTAGCATCATGTTAGGAGAGAGTTTATGAAATTTGAAGTACTAAAGAAAAGCCATTTAAAAAAAAGAAATATCATTATAGGAGTTATGGCAGTACTACTTATCAGTGCAATAGTACTTAATTTTACCAGAGCAAAATATCGAACAACGGCAGACATACCAATAGCAAGTGGTACAATTAATTATAGTTTGGCAGATTTAAATATTGTTGGTTTATATATTAATGGAGAAGAAGCAACAGAATTAGATAGTTCTAAAAACTATACTTTAGATACAGCTAAGAGTACATGTACATATAAAGATGGAAGTACAATTGATAATTTAACATTAAATTATAATAGTGAAACAAAATCATTTAGTATAAGCCCATATACAACCAAAGGAACAAAATGTACATTATATTTTGATGAATATCATCAATTGTTGGTAGATGCTATTAAAGAAGCATATCAAAATAACACTACAACTTTAGCTTATGATGAAACAGTAGATAATAACCTAAGATATATAGGTAAAGATCCCAATAATTATGTATTATTCAATGATGAATTATGGAGAATCATTGGAATATTTGATAAAAACACTCATGAAGTAGAAGGAACAGAGTTAGTTAAAATTATTCGTAATGAAAGTATAGGAAATTACTCATGGCTAAGTTGTACCAAATGACACGGAATGAAAAAATAGTAAAATTGCTTTATTTTAAAGGGAAGCTTGATAATA
>CALVQO010000012.1 GCA_944358145.1 uncultured Bacilli bacterium
CGGGAAGCGTAAGGCTGGGTTCGGAATTAATGTCTGTTATGTATGAAATTACAGCAGAAAAAAGGAACCGTGAGGTTTTACGAATTAACGCAAGTTAATTTGTATGTTCTTTGGTAATATTTGTGCTTCATGGTATAATAAAAGAGAAAAGAGTGATGATATGCCAAATTTTAAGTATTTAGTTAGTAGAGTAATGAAGATGGATTATAAAACAATGTTTAGTAAGATTAATTCTATTCATCATAAGACTCATAAGGGAAGAATAGCTATATTTAATGATATGCGAAAGTGTGCGGTTAAATATGGGGCTGGTTATATGGATTATGATTTATTTGAAATGTATAATTTGACTGATGAAGAACGTGATACTTATATTACTAGAGGTAGGAATAATGATTTGATTAAGAAATATAATCATCCAGAGTATAATCATTTATTTCGAAATAAGGTTGAGTTTAATACTTTATTTAAGGATTATATTAAACGTGATTTTATTGATGTTAATCATTGTTCTAAAGAAGATGTTTTGGAATTTATGAAGAAACATTCCACTTTTATGGCTAAACCTGTTGTTGGAACTTGTGGTAAAGGAATAGAAAAGATTAATACTAAAGATTATTCTTCTTTAGATGAAGTTTATTCTTATTTAACGAAAGAAGGCATGAATTACGAATTAGAAGAAGTAATTATTCAAAATCATGATGTTGCTCGTATTTATCCTGATTCAATTAATACTGTTCGTATTGTAACTATTGTGGATGATGAAGGAAAATCTCATGTAATTTGTGCTTATTTTCGAATTGGTAATGGTAAATATGTAGATAATTTTAATAGTGGTGGAATGGTTGCACCTGTTAATGAAGAAACTGGTGTAGTACTGGATAAAGCGATTGATAAGAAAAAGAACCTTTATGAACGTCATCCTGCTACTAATGCGTTAATTAAAGGCTTTCAGTTTCCTCAGTGGGAAGAAGCACTTAAACTAGTTAAAGAAGCTAGTCAAGTGGTTCCAGAGATGCGCTATATTGGTTGGGATGTTTGTTTTTCTAATCAAGGGCCGGTTTTAGTTGAAGGAAATGAGTATCCAGGACATGATATTTATCAACTTCCTGAGCATACTCATGATCATTTAGGAATATGGCCTAAATTTACTAAAGCATTTAAAAAATAAAAATTGGTAATTTTTGGTGCAAATTTTATGTAAATTATGTAGACAAAATTTGTTCTATTCATTATAATAATAAGAAATGTTTTTTGATGGGAGTGAGATTATGGAACAACTTTTACCGGTGATGCTGCTTAAAGGGTTAATCTTACTACCGAATCAGGAAGTTAAAATAGAACTTAGTAATGATTTAAGTAAGGAAATTACTAAATTATCGGTTAAAGATTTTAATCGTTTGGTTTTAGTTATTACTCCTCATAATCAAATAGAAGAATCTCCTGAAGTTAATGATTTGCCTTTAGTTGGTGTTGTTGGTAAAATTAAAAGTAGAATTGAGCTTCCTAATCATCATGTTAGAATTACTTTGAAGGGAATTACAAGAGTTAAAATACTAGAATTTTTAAATAGTAAACAAAATGAAGAAGTTTTAGAAGCTAAAATAACGGATATTACTCTTCCTAAATTTGAAGAAGTGGAAGAAAAAGCAGTGATTAAAAAGTTAAATGAAATTGTTGGAGAATATGTTACTAGTTCTAGTCATGTATCTAATAGTATTTTAAATAGTGTTAAAGTTATTGATAGTCTTCCACTTTTAACGGATACAATTTGTTCTTTTATTCCTCTTTCTTTTCATAAAAAGCTTGAGTATGTTGAAGAAATTAATGCAATGTACCGAGCTCGTAGTTTGCTTAAAGATATTAAGGTAGAAATTGAAGTATTAAAGCTAGATCAAAAAATTGAGAAAGAATTGGAAAATAGTTTAGAACAAAGTCAAAAAGAGTTTATTTTAAGAGAAAAAGTTAAAATACTTGAACAAGAATTAGGGGAAACTAAAGATGAAGTGGCTAGTCTTTATTATGAAGAATTAGAAAAATTAAATTTAGCTAAGCCTGTTCATCAAAAAATTGCTCATGAAATTAAAAAGTTGGAATATACTAATGATTTATCGCCAGAAAATGCTATGATTAGAAATTATTTGGAATGGGTTTTACATTTACCTTGGTATAAAGAAACATATCAAAATAATCATTTAGAAGATATTAGAAAAAAGCTTGATGAACATCACTATGGTTTAGAAGAGATTAAAACACGTATTTTAGAATATGTTGCTTTAAAGAATAATAATGAAGAGATTAAGAGTCCTATTATTTGTTTAGTGGGTCCTCCTGGTGTAGGTAAGACTAGTATTGCTAAACAAATTGCTTTTGCTCTAAATCGAAAATTTTATAAGATTAGTGTAGGTGGTCTTAATGATTCATCTGAACTTATGGGGCATAGAAGAACTTATATGGGTTCTAATCCGGGTAAAATTATTCAAGGGTTAAGAAAATGTGGTAGTAAAAATCCGGTTTTCTTAATTGATGAAATTGATAAATTAACGGTTAATAGTAAGGATGATCCAGCTAGTGTATTACTAGATATATTAGATAAAGAACAAAATACAGAATTTGTAGATAATTATATTGAAGAAGCTTTTGATTTATCACACGTTTTCTTTATTTTAACGGCAAATAATGTCGAAAATATTCCTTTAGCTTTGAAAGACCGTTTAGAAATTATCTATTTATCTAGTTATACCAATTATGAGAAATTAGAAATTGCTAAAAAGTATTTGATTCCTAGAATATTGGAAGAAAATAAAATTAATAATAAGATTATTTCTATTAGTGATGAAATGCTTTTATATTTAATTTCTTCTTATACGGAAGAAGCTGGAGTAAGAGATTTATATCGGAATTTAGAGAAATTAATTCGAAAATTAGTTTTACTTGGTAAAATTAATGAACGGACAAAAATTAGTAAAGTCAGATTAAAAGAATATTTGGGTATACCTAAATATGATGAATTAGATAATAAGAGTCATGAGTTTGTCGGTAAAGTTAATGCGCTTGGTGTTACTACTAAAGGAGGAACAATAATTCCGGTTGAAGCTTGTATTTATGAGGGTAAAGGTGACTTTATTATTACGGGTATGCTTGGTAAAGTAATGGAGGAGTCTACTAAGGTTGCTTTAAGTTATATTAAATCGGTTCAAAAATTGTTTGGTCTTAAGGATTTTTATTTTAATATTAAAGATATTCATTTGCATTTTTTAGAAGCTGCGATGAAGAAAGATGGTCCTAGTGCTGGAGTTGCGATTACAACAAGTATTTTGAGTTTGGTTTTAAATAAAAGTGTTGATCATCATTTAGCTTTTACGGGAGAAATATCTTTAAATGGAGATATTTTAAAAGTTGGTGGAGTTAAAGAAAAAATTATTGGTGCTTATAACCGTGGAATTACTAAAGTTTATCTTCCTTGGGCTAATCAATTGGATTTAGAAGAAGTTCCAGAGGATATTCAAAAAAATATGGAGATTATTTTGGTGAAAAATTATCAAGAAATTTATCAGGTTTTGTTTTCAGAGTAAAAAAATGACCTGAATTATGATATAATGTGTTAGGTGATATAATGAAAATTAAAGATATATTGGGTATTAGTAATGCTAAATTAATTGTAGGGAATGAAGAAGAGTTATTTGATCATTTTTCTAAAGATACGAGAACAATAAAAGAAGGAGATACTTATCTTGCTTTTAGTGGGGAAAATTTTGATGGAAATTTGTTTTTTGAAGATGCTTTTTTAAAGGGAGCTAAAACTTGTGTTTTGTCTAAATTAGATCATATTGATGAAGTTAAAAGTAAGTATGCTGATAAAAATATTATTTTGGTTGATCATTCTTTAGAGTTTATTATTGAAGTAGCGAAATTAAAAAGAAAAAGTATTCATGTTCCTGTCGTTGCTATAACTGGTAGTGTAGGTAAAACGAGTACAAAAAATTTAGTAGCAAGCATTTTAGAAAAGAAATATCGTGTTTTGAAAACTGAAGGAAATATGAATACTAGAATTGGACTTGCTTTAACTTTGCTTGGTTATCAAGATGAAGAGTGTATTGTTGTTGAAGTAGGAATGAATCAGAGAGGAGAAATTAGTACTCTTAGTCAGATGGCTAGACCTGATGTTGCTATAATTACTAATATTGGTACTAGTCATATTGGTAATTTAGGTAGTCGTGAAAATATTTTGAAAGCTAAATTAGAAATATTAGATGGATTAACTGGACCTATTATTGTTAATAATGATAATGATTTATTACATGAATGGGCAATGAAGGAGCAGAAGCAGGAAGTTATTACTTTTGGAATAGATGAGGAAAGTTTGTATCAAGCTAAGGATGTTTTTTATTCTTTAAAGGGAAGTACTTTTACTATAAATGATACTAAATTTCTTTTACCAGTTTTTAGTAAAGCTTTTATTTATAATGCTTTAGTAGCTTATATTATTGGTCATATGTTTGGCGTAGAAAATGAACAAATAGCTCAAGTTTTTCAAGAAATTAAACCTGAGGCTCATCGGATGGAAAAAATTGATGATCATGGTATAACTATATTAGATGATAGTTATAATGCTAGTTATGATTCTTTATTTTTTGCTTTAGATGTTTTAAGTCATTTTACTAATCGAAAAATAGCAGTTTTAGGAGATATTTTTGAACTTGGTGATTATAGTGAACAGATTCACCGTAATGTTGGGCATTTAGTTTGCGAAAATCAGGTTGATCTTTTAGTGACTGTAGGCAAGGAAGCTCAATTAATTAATGAAGAAGCTGTGAAGAGTGGCTTTGAGGCTAATAAAAGTTTTCATTTTACTTCTAATGAAGAAGCTTGTCTATTTCTTCATGATGCTTTAAAAGAAAATGATGTTGTGTTAGTTAAAGCTAGTCATGGTATGAATTTTGCTGGAATTGTAGAGTATCTAGTCAATGAAAGAGATTAGCTATTTATTATTAGATTGGTATAGTAAAGCGAAAAGAGAATTACCTTGGCGGGTAAATAAAAAACCTTATTCTGTTTGGATATCTGAAATCATGCTTCAACAAACAAGGATAGAAGCGGTAATTCCTTATTATGAACGTTTTATGCAGTATATTCCTGATATTCAGAGTTTAGCCAATATTCCAGAAGATAAACTTCTTAAATTATGGGAAGGATTAGGTTATTATAATCGAGCTCGAAATTTAAAGAAGGCTGCTATTATGATTATGAATGATTATCATGGTATTTTTCCTAATACTTATGCAGAAATAATAAGTTTGCCAGGAATAGGAGAATATACGGCATCAGCGATTGCTTCTTTTTGTTTTAATGAGGCTACACCTACTGTTGATGGTAATGTACTTAGAGTGTTATCACGAGTTAATGAAGATCATCGAAATGTTGATTTAGCTCGAACTAAAAAAGAAATTAGACAAGAACTAGCGCAAATTATGCCTTTAGAAGCTGGAGATTTTAATGAAGCATTGATGGAGCTTGGTGAAGTTATTTGTTTGCCTAAAGGTGAGCCAAAATGCTATATTTGTCCTTTAAAAGAAATTTGTAAGGCTCATTTACATGATACTTACTCATTATTTCCTGTAAAAGAAGAAAAGGTTCAAAAAAAAGAAATATTTTATACAGTTTTTCTTTTTTCTTATCAAGGTAAATATGCGATTAGAAAAAGAGTTAATCAACAAATTTTGCATAATTTATGGGAATTTCCTAACATATCAGGTAAACTAGCTATTGATGAAGTTAAGAGGTATTTAAAGTCACAAAAAATAGGTTATCTTTCTATTCGAGAGGGGATAGATGGCAAACATGTTTTTACTCATCAAATTTGGTATATGAATTCTTATTTTGTAGAGGTAAGTCATGAGATAACTGATTTTGTTTGGGTAACAGTGGGTGAAATGATGAAGAAATATGCTATACCTACTGCTTTTAGACCGTTTTTAAAGGAACTAAATAGGGATTTTAGGCATACAATTTTATAGGAGGAATTTATGAAGTTAGCTGTATTATTTGGAAGTTCTTCAAATGAACATGATGTTTCTATAGTATCTGCATCAGCGATTATTAAAAATTTAGATAAAAATAAGTATGATATTACTCCTATTTATTTAGATCGTCAAAATAAGTTTTATATTTGGAAAGAGAAAATAGAGGATATTACTCCTCTTCCTATTGGAGAAGAACCAAAAAAGTTAGAAGCTATTGAAGATATTTTTTCTTTTTTAAAAACTTTTGATGGTGTGTTTTTGATGATTCATGGCAAAAATGGGGAGGATGGGATTTTACCTAGTATTTTTCAATTTGAACAGATTCCTTATGTCGGAAATAAGCCTCAGGCTTGTATGATTACTATGGATAAGATTTATACAAAAGATATTTTAGAACTTAATCATATTAAAACAGCAAAGTATATGGCTTTTACTAAATATTATGATGAGTATATTTGTGGAGGAAAAACTTATTCTTTTGAGGAGTTATTAAAGGAGCTTCAACAGATGAATTATCCATTATTTGTAAAGCCAGCGAATAGTGGTTCTTCAATTGGGGTTAGTAAAGTCATGAATAGCGATGAATTAAGAATAGCGATTCATCAAGCTTTACTTATTGATGAGAGAATATTAATTGAAGAAGGTGTATTGGGTAGAGAACTTGAATGTGCTATTTTAGAGCGTGATCATCAAATTCTTGCTTCTAGAGTTGGTGAAGTTTTAGCAAGTGATGAATTTTATAGTTTTGATGCTAAATATAAGAATCAGGAAAGTAAAACGGTTATTCCGGCAGAGATTAGCAAACAAGATGAAGAAAAGATTAAGCAAATTGCTATTCAAGCTTTTAAAATTCTTAATTTACATGGATATAGTAGGGTGGATGTCTTTTTAACTGATGATCATCAAGTGATTTTAAATGAAATTAATACGATTCCTGGATTTACTGAAATTAGCATGTATCCTAAACTTTGGGAAGCTAGTGGTTTATCTTATGCTGAATTATTAGATACCTTGATTGTCGAAAATATAAATAAATAAGCGTCGAATTTTGTCGAACGCTTTTTCTTGCTATTTTAAGAACTTCATATTAAAATAAAAGCGTAGTTCTGAAACGAAAAACCTACACTCCTATAAAAAAATATAATTAAAAATTAGTTTATTATTTATATATTTCAGAACTACCTTACTTTAACTATAAATTGCATATGATATTACTGTTGCTGCAACAGAAGCGATCATTGCAATTAACATACACCATGCAAATATTTTTCTTGCTCTTTTACTCATCATAAATCCCCATTTCTTTATTTGATTTCTCTATATAATTTATCATATTTTTAAACTTTTTTCAATATAATTTAATGGGTGAAGATCATGAATATTATCAGGACAAGCTTAAAACTAAATCAAAAACAAGTGAAAATCTTGCTTTTTTTGCTTTTTTTAGGGATAATTATTGGCTTTTTGTTGTATCACAAAATTGATGGAGAATTAATAGAGGAACAACTATTATCTATTCCAGAGTTATTACAACAGCAACATCTTAACTTTATTTTTGTTCATAGTGCCATTTTACTTATTTTGATTGCTAGCTCTTTTATGTTTTTTGGTTTGGTGTTGTTTCCTCTTTATTTTGTTTGGGAAATTGCTTGTGTTTGTTATGCTCTTTTTTCATTTTTTTCTGTTTATTCTTTGTCAGGATTTCTTTTTGGACTACTTTATCAAATAGTTATTAAACTACCTTTTTTAATTTGTTTGGTGATTTTGTTTAAGAATGTTTATTATATAGTAAAAAATAATTTGTTTGGTAAATTCAATTTACAAGAAGGACAAAGTATATCGTTTACTAAACAATATAAGATGATTATTTTGGCTTTCTTCTTTGTTTTTGTTTATGATGTTTTACTTTATTTTTTTGGGGGATTATTGTTGGCTAAACTTTGTTTTATTATTAATTAATTTATGATATAATATGTTCGTGATGTTTTATGAAAAAAGTAATTGTAGGAATTAGTGGAGGAGTAGATTCTGCTGTTGCCGCTTTATTGTTAAAAAAAGAAGGGTATGAAGTAGAAGGGTTATTTATGCGTAATTGGGATGCTACTTTAAATCATGATTATTTGGGTAATCCTTCTTTAAATGAGTCTATTTGTCCTCAAGAACAAGATTATAATGATGCTTTAATGGCTTGTCAAATATTAGGGATACCTTTACATCGGGTTGATTTTATTAAAGAATATTGGGATTATGTTTTTACTTATTTTTTGGAAGAATTAAAAAAGGGGAGAACTCCTAATCCGGATATGTTATGTAATAAGTTTATTAAGTTTGATTTATTTAAAAAAGAAGCTAAAAAATTAGGTGCTGATTATATTGCTACTGGGCATTATGCTAAAGTCATTGATGGTAGATTATATAAGGCTAAAGATCAAAATAAAGATCAAACTTATTTTTTGGCAGATATTACTAAAGAACAATTAGAAGATGTTTTATTCCCTTTAGGGGATTATACGAAAGTGCAAGTTAGACAAATAGCTATGGATTATCATCTTAATGTGGCGAAAAAGAAAGATTCAACGGGTATTTGCTTTATTGGAGAAAGACATTATCAGGAGTTTATTAAGAACTATTTAAAGCCTAATCCTGGAGATATTGTCGATGTAAAGACTAAAAAAGTTATTGGCAAGCATACAGGACTCATGAATTATACTATTGGACAAAGAAGAAATGTAGGGTTAAGTGGATATCAAGAAAGACATTATGTATGTGGTAAAAATGTCGATAAAAATATTTTATATGTAGCTTTTGGTGATAGTGAATATTTATATAGTGATGCTTGTACTTTGGATAATATTAATTTACTTGGGAATCTACCTCATCAGTTAACAGCTAAGTTTCGTTATCGTGGAGAAGAAATTCCAGTGGAAATTGAAAGTATTACTGATACAGAAATTAAACTTCGATATCCTACTTTAGCTAAAAGCGTTACCCCAGGACAGGCTTGTGTTTTTTATGATCATGATGAATGTTTAGGCTGTGGATTTATTAAAGATGTTTATAAAAATGGAGAAAAACTTTGGTATTTATCTTAAGTAGTTTAACTACTACTTGACATTTAAGTGTTAAGTAATTTATAATTAATGTGTAAAGTAAAAAGGAGAATCATAATGAATAGTTTAAATGAATTATTACAAGAATTAGGTATTTCTAAAGTAAGACTTGCTAAATATTTAAATGTTTCAAGACAAATGGTTTATAATTATTTAGAGTTAGAAGATTTGAATAAATGGCCTAAAGAAAAGAAGATTTTGTTGTTAAAACTTCTTGATATTGAAGATGGTACTGATGATGCTATAAAAAATATTAAGATTACAACAGATTATCTTATGGCGGTAGAAAATAGACTTAATCAAGGAGTTAAAAATACTAGTGATATGGATAATTATTTTGATATGAAAGGATTAGATAAGCAAAGCCAAACTTTACTTGCAGATATTAATTATTTGCTAAAAGAAAAACTTTTAGATGATAACAAGAAAGATGAAAATTATCATGTGGTTAGCTATTTATATCATATGTTGCAGTCATTAGATAATGTTCCAGAGATTAAGTATATTCTTGGTTATATGTCTAAAACTACGGGATTTATTAGTCCTGATGAATATGCTTTTAATGAAGATAAACAATTTATTTTTGAAGGTATTTTATATTCTGCTTTAACTTTATATAATAATGGAGGAGCAAGTAGAAGTAAATTAAAAGAAAGTCATAAACGTTTTGTTCAAGAAATAGAGCAAAAAAATGAAGAAAAGTTAAGTCGTACGCAACAGTTAAATACAATTAAAATCCAGGCTTTAAGAGAACTTGGCTATGATCAGATGACTGAGGCTAATGCTGCAGAAGTATTAGAGAAAATTGCTGAAATAGAAACGAGAAAAGTATAATATGAAAAAGAAAGTAGTACTTGGTTTAGGAATTATTGTTGTTATCGTTGTTGTATTATTAGCTATATTTTTGGGAGATAAAACTTTAGATTTAGAAAGTGATGAAATAGCTAATTTATATTCTTATTTAGGTGAAGTTGATGTGTCTCATTGTGGAGGACTTAATCAGTATACTGGGGATGAAGTTACTTATGATACTTTATCTAATGGAAATAAATTATGTATGGCTTATTATGAGTTAAATGATCAAGTTATTTCTAAAGATAATGCTCAAGTTACATCAACTAATGATCAAGATGTTCCTGTTTGTGAAATAGGTGAGGGGATTAGACTAGCTGCAGAAGAAGGGGAGGAGACTTGTAATTATCAAGTAATTAAACAAGAAGATTTAGCTAATTCTTATCGAACTGTTTATGGAGAAGATATTCCAGGTGATAAATCATTTTATATTAGTGGTACTGAGGCTTGTTATTTAAATGGGGATGAGTATTATTGTGGAGATGCTGAAACTTTTGTTGTTTCGTTAGCTCCTGAGGCTACAATATATCGTTTGCCAAATAGAGCAGTAGAAAAAATGAATGGTGATATTGTTATTACTGATTATTACTTAAAGATATCTGGTAACAAATGTTATTCTTCTAATAATACAGATGATGAAGTTACTGCTTGTACTACCCTTTTGGAAGAAAATGAAAATGTTGATATTGATTCTGAGTTTGTTCAAGAATATGGAGTTTTATATGAACATACTTTTAAACAAGATCAAGATGGAAATTATTATTGGTATTCTAGCAATGTTAAATAAGCTTAGTTTTAAGCTTTTTATTTATATATAACCTTATTATATATTATTAATAGGATATACGCGTGTATTATTAACCTTATTTTTATAATTAAATAAGGTTATAAATTATAAATTTATAATTTAATAATATGGTTATGTTTATTTAAGTTTGAATTTGCATTAGTTTTTTAATTATGTTTGATATGATGATAATAATTTGTAATTTGTTAATTGTAAATAGTAATATAAGATATTTAAGTTAGATTTTGGTTATTTTTTCTCTAATTTATTAGTTCGCTAAATATATATTATGTTAACTTCGCTCTTGGAAATAAAAATTATTAATGTTTTACTGTTACATCATTAAATGTTTGTTTAGTGAATTTCATATTATTATTGTCTATTTTTTCTAATTCATTTGTATATATTATTATGGAATTATTTTCTTGATTATGATCATAATTGGCTATAATTGATGTGTTTTGATCAGTATATAAAATAATTTTGTCTTCATCAACTTTAATTAGAAATGTTTTTTGATTTTTGGCGTTATTTGTACCTATATTTATTATTTCATAAGTTATAAATATACCTAAAGAACATAACATTAAAATTAGAAGAATATAATCCCCTGGTTGAATTTTTTCTTCTTCCCTCCCCTCTTTCTTTTTAAATATTGTAATTCCTATTTTTATGATACATGCTAAAATGGCAAATATACTACAAATTACTGTTGTTTTCCAATCAAATTGCCATTTATTTGTTAAACGGTAGTTGATTATATTGTTAAATATTAGAAAGCCAATTATAGTTAGTATCAATACTAAGATAATTATTTTAACTCTTTTTAAAATTGAGTAATTTTTTTTTCAAATTATTTCTATTATCATAAATTAATATAAATATTTCGTATATTAAGTAGATTTCACATAGTAAAATTATTACTATTGTAGCAATTATTGCTATGGTTATTATTCCACCTAAAGGATTAATATTTATTAAAGATGAATTGATATTGAAATAATTATAGTATGATATAGTATAAAAATAGTTTATTACTTGGGTTATTCCTATTAAAAAGGTAACAATTAATGTTATCTCACATTTTTTAATAAGTTCTTTGATTTTTTCTGACATTATAAATTCCTCGCTTTATTAGAGCATATTATAATGTATTGCTTTAAAAAACGCAACTTTAAAAACAAAAATAGTTAATTAATATTAATACAGTACCAATAATTAGTCCTAAGTATAAATATTTATTTAGGTTATATTTCTTAGCTTTTGGGTATATTACTTCAATTGCTAAAGTAATCATTATTCCTCCTACTAATAAGAGGATCATACTAATTAAAGTATCAGTGATGTATTTACTTAAGAATATGTAGGCTAGTATTGCTCCTATGGGTTCAGCAATTCCTGATAAGAATGTTTTTCCTATTGCATTCTTTTTTGATTTTGTAGCATAATAAATAGGGACTGCTATAGATATTCCTTCTGGTATATTATGGAATGCTATAGCAATAGCTAGTTTGGCACCTAGTTCAATATCTTTATAGGAGCTCATAAATGTAGCAATTCCTTCAGGAAAGTTATGGAGTATTAAAGCTAGCATGTTTAATATTCCTAGTTTATATAAATCATTTTTTACTTCGCTTTTATTCATTAAATGGTGTAAATATTTTACTAATATTATTCCTAATATAAATGTAATTACAGAACAAAATATTCCTTTTCCTATTCCATAGTTGGATAATAATAAATAAGTTGATTCGGGAATTAAATCAGTGATGCTTATCCCTATCATGATGGCTAGAGAAAAAGATAGTGATACGGTAATAAATTTGTTTATGTTTTTTTCTTTCCATTTGAAAAAGATAACTAGGGAACCTAACATAGTGGATAATCCGGCTATGGTAGAAACTAGTAAAGCACCAATAATTTCCATATTATCACCAGTAAATTATATGAATCTTTAGAAGCAATTAAACCATAATAATAGTGGGAGGTAAAAGAAAATGAAAAATAATAGAGAAAATAAGAACTCTAGAAATAATAAGAATTGTAGAAATTCTAGAAGTGAATCAAGAAATTCTAGAAGTGAAAAAAGCGAAAGAAGTTTTAAAGCTAATAGAGAAGCTCGCTAGTTTAAAAAAGGCCACGATTAATGGTGGCTTTTTTCATGCAATAAAGGATGATGTTCATATTCTTGTTCAAGTTTTTCGTTAGATAAATGAGTATAGATTTGAGTGGTTGATATATCACTATGACCTAGTAGTTCTTGAACGATTCTTAAATCAGCCCCATTATTTAATAAATGAGTAGCAAAGGAATGTCTTAATATGTGGGGGCTTATGTTTTTCTTTATCCCCTTCTCTTGGCATAATTTTTTAATATATTTAAAGAATGCTTGTCTAGTTATTTTGGTGTGTCTAGAACTGATAAATACATATTCACAAGTTTTCGTTCCTAGTAATTCACCTCTAGCAAAACGTAAATATTCTTGTAAAGCATTTATAGCGGTATCATTTATTGGTACTAATCTTTCTTTACTTCCTTTGCCAAATACTTTAACTAATTTATCTTCTAAAAATAAATTACTCATGGTTAAATTACACAATTCACTAATGCGCATTCCTGTTGCATATAATACTTCTAACATGGCTTTATTTCTTAAATCATAAGCTGTACTAGAGCGAATATCTAATAAATTATCTACTTCTTCTATGGTTAAATAATCGGGTAATTTTTTTTCTAATTTGGGCATTTTTATTCCTTCACAAGGATTTTTACTTAATTGATTATTTTCTACTAAGTAGGTAAAAAAGTTATTGATCGTTGTTAAGTATCGGGCTTTGGTTTTACTAGATTTGTCTTGTTTTCTTAAGTATTCTTGAATATCTTCCTTTTTTAAGTTCTTAATATTGTGAAAATGATAGTATTTAGCAAGTAAATAAAGATCTGTAGCATATGAATCTCTTGTGTTTTTACTGGTGTTGTATTCTGCATTTAAATATTCATTAATATATTTATCTAATTCGGGATTGGTTTTATATAATTCTTTTAATTCGTCTTTTTTCATGTAATTCACCTATATTAATTATATCACAAAAAATTAAATCTTGACATACGTACAATTGTATTATATACTATTATTGGCTAAAAGATGATATAATTAAGTTATGGGTGGGTAAATATGATTAAAGAATTAGATGAATCTTATTATGATGAATTATATTCCTTAGAACAAGAGATTTTTTCTTATCATCAAAAGATGAGACCAGATATTTTTAAAGATATCCCCTTTTCTAAAGATATTTATCATTATTTAGTTAATAATGACAAGTATTTTATTTATGGATATTTTGTAGAAGAAAAATTGGTTGGTGTTATTTATGTTAATCAAAGAGAAGATATTTATTATGTTGATGATATTGTCGTAAAAGAAACTGATCAAAATTATGGAATTGGTTCGGCATTAATTGGGCATGTTGAGCAAAAAGCTTTAGCTAGTAATATAAAACGAATTGAACTTGATGTATGGAGTTTTAATCAAAAAGCTATTCAGTTTTATCAAAAGAATGGATTTATGCCAAAGACAATACGTTATGAAAAAATAGTAAAAAAAGAGGGATAATAATGGAATTACTTGCAAATATGCTTAGACCTAAGTCATTAAAAGATATTATTGGCCAAAAACATTTAGTTGGTGAAGGTAAAGTTTTAACTAATTTAGTTTCTAATGGAAAGTTGTTTTCGATGATTCTTTATGGAAAGCCTGGGATTGGTAAAACTAGTATAGCTAATGCTTTAATTCATGAGCTTCATATTCGTTCTAAGTTTTTAAATGCTACTACTAATAATAAAGCTGATTTTGATATTGCTATAGAAGAAGCTAAAATGTATGGAGAAATGATTTTGGTTATTGATGAAATTCATAGAATGAATAAAGATAAACAAGATATTTTACTTCCTCATATTGAATCAGGATTAATTATTCTTATTGGACTTACAACATCTAATCCTTATCATAAGATTAATCCGGCGATTAGAAGTAGATGCGTAATTTATGAGTTAAAAGAATTAAGTGTAGATGATATTTTAGAAGGCTTAAAAAGAGCGTGTAATTATTTAGATGATATTCAAATTGATGATGAGGCTTTAAAATATATAGCAGTGTTATCATCGGGTGATTTTAGAAGTGCAATAAATACTTTGGAAGTTACTTATTATGCTAGTAAAGATCATCATATTACAATTGATGAAATCAAAAAAGTAAATAATAAGCCTGTTTTCTTTCATGACAAAGATGAAGATGGACATTATCAAGTTTTAAGTGCTTTTCAAAAATCAATTCGAGGTAGTGATGTAGATGCAGCATTACATTATTTGGGTAGACTTATTGTAGCTGGTGATTTAGATAGTATTTATAGAAGAATGAGTGTTATTGCTTATGAAGATATTGGTCTTGCTAATCCGGGAATTGGTCCTAAAGTTATGGCTGCTATTCATGCAGCAGAATTGGTGGGATTACCTGAGGCTAGAATACCATTAGGACAAGTTGTTACAGAAATGGCTTTATCTCCTAAAAGTAATAGTGCTTATTTAGGGATAGATGCAGCGATTAATGATATTAATAAAGGTTTAGCTGGAGAAATACCTAAACATATTATTGATGGTTCTCCTTTGTATGTTTATCCTCATAATTATAAAAATGATTATGTAAAACAAGAATATATGCCAGATAAACTTAAAAATAAGAAGTATTATTTAAAGAAAGATAATAAATATGAAGTTAATTTAAATAGAATATATGATGAAATGAGGAGTGGAAAATGAAAATTAGTGTAATTGGAACAGGAATTTATGGTACTGCTTTAGGACTGGATATGGCTAGTAATGATCATGAAGTAATCATGTGGACAGAAAATGAAGAGTTAGCTAAACATTATGAGTTAAAACATGATTTAAAGCCTATTACAGACGTATTAATACCAAGTACAATAAAAGTTACTAGTAATTTAAAAGAATGCTTAGAAAGTACAGATTTTGTTGTTTTAGCAACATCTGCTAAATATACGAGAAGTATTTGTATGAGTATGAAGAAATATTTTAATACTTTGACTCCTATTTGTATTGCTACAAAAGGTATTGAAAATGATACTTATTCTTTTTTATCTGATATTGTTAGAAATGAACTTAGGGCTAAACATATAGCAGTTATTTCTGGACCTACTTTTGCAGTTGATTTAATTCATGGAGAGCCTGTTGGTTTATCAGCTGCGGTAACTACAAATAAAGCATTTAAATATACTAGTTTAGCTTTATGTAATGAACGAGTTAAATTAAGAGAAAATAGAGATTTATATGGAACACAACTTTGTGGTAGTGTTAAAAATGTTATTGCTATAGCAGCAGGTATGCTTGATGGTTTAGGATTTAGTGAATCAACAAGAGCATTTTTAATTACAGAAGCGATGCATGATATGAAAGAATTATTAGAAAAATTAGAGTGTAATCCTAAAACAATACTTTCTTTTGCAGGTATTGGAGATTTGATGCTTACTTGTAGTAGTCCTAAAAGTAGAAATTATCGGTATGGAAAGCTTTTAGGCGAAAGAAAAAGTGATGAAGAAGTTCAAGATTATTTGAAGAATAATACTACTGAAGGGTATTATACCCTACTCTCTATTAAAGGGTTAACTAAAAATAGAAAGATTAAAATGCCTATTATTAATATTATTTATGATATAGCTATAAATCATAAAGATCCTGAAGAATTAGTTGATTTTCTTATTACTAAAGCATAACTTAATTGTTATGTTTTTTTAAAACAAAAAGTGGAGATAAACTCCACCCGAAAAAAATTTATTATATCTTGCCCATGTGTAAAGGATTAAGCGACATGAGCAAGAATACTATTGTATTAAAGTGTAAGGATTACTTTCACTTCCGTCTCCACCCGATATGGCGATATTAGATTTTAGATAAATAGATGGACGGGCACCATTACCGGCATACGCGAGGTTGCCGTTCAAAATGCCGTAGTTATAGACATTAAAGACGTTATTCGAGTAAGACGATCTGGGAGTAAGTGTCCATTGATATGAACTACTATCAAATAGCCAATCGTTATTTTTACAGTCACTACTTGATCCATACCAATAATATAACTCTTTTGCTAAACATGCTGCCCTATCAGTTGTACTTCCTCCACTTGTTGCATATCCATAATCACTTGCATACATTAATCCTACTTCTCCTACCCATTCCGTTGGTCTTCCTGTGTATACTGTTGTTCCTCTTTCTCTTTCATAAAACATACTTGCTGTTACATCATTATAGGTACTACTTCCTCCTAATTTCCATGTTACTGTCTCTATCATTGACTTGGCATTATTTGTTAATCCAGTATTACTGAAATCACAGTTTGTTATTGCTCCGTTAAGACCATATGGACACGTTCCACTTGTTCGATTCCAATATGCACCTTCATTTAACACTATCTGTAATGCACTATCACTCCAGTCATTAGAACCATTACTTGATGTTGATGAGCCTGTTCCATATGGTTTATTATCCCATGAAAACTCTCCAATACTCTCATCACGAATAATTTTAACCAACTCTGTTCCTTCTACTCCATGAGTATTTTCATCAAATATTCCAATGATTCTCCATAATTCATCATTGAATAATACGTAATTATTTGGATCTTTCCCAATATATCTCAAATTATTATCTGCTGTATTATCTGCTACTAATTCATCATATCCTACTTTTTCAGGATTAGAACAAATTACTTTACTTGTTCCATTTAACTGTGTACATACCATTTGATTTGAAGCTGTTGCTACATATAGTGTTCCAATTGGAGATGCTACTTCTTTTCTTTTGCCAGTAGCATTTGATAATTCTACTGTATATTTACCTCCTGATATACTTGCACTTGTTGTTGGTTCACAAATATTATCTGTTGAAATACAATATGTAGCACTTGTTACATTACTACTTAATGTTCCAGTCATAGTTTTTTCATTTAAACTAAATTGTGCTTCTAATGTATCTACTATGGTTGTTTCTGGATTTGCTATGACATTGATTTTTGATGAATATACTTTATTTGCTGCTTGTTCAACTGTTGCATCATAATCTACCCATATTTTTAAGTGATAGGTTTTAGATTCACTTGCACCTAAGCTTCCAGTATATAAATTGTATGACTCATATGCATTATCTATTGTTGGTGTTGCACTTGTATTATCACTTAGTGTTGAAATAATATTATCTACTGTATCACTATATAATGCTACTTTGATATAATCTGCATTAAGTGAATTAGCGACTTGATTTAAACTTTCTAAATTAATTTGATAGTTGGTTGAACTATCACAATTATTTGTTATCGTAAAATCATAACTTGTTCCTTCTAGTCCTTCTACATCTGTTACAGGATAAGCATTTTCTAAATTTATGGCAGTTGATTCATTAGTCAAACTAATACTTAAACAACCGCTGGTAAAAGTATTTGCTTGCTCTTGACTTCCTCCTACACTAAAGAAAGCATAGCTAACACCAATGATTATTCCAGTAATTACAACTAAACTTACAACTAATATTAAAACTCTTTTCTTCATCATTACACCCTTTACTATAAATAGAACTTCATTTAATAGTTCATCTAAACTAGTTATCATGTAATTATGATAATTTTTCTAGCTTATAGTTAAATTATAAAATGGGCTAGACCAAAAGTCAAGAAAAAATATCCAATAACTGTCATTTTTCTTTTAACAATTAAAATGCATGAGAAAATGTTTTTGGTGATAATATAATGAAGTTGGAGTATGGAAAAAGAATAAAAGAATTAAGAGAAAAGGAAAATGTATCTCAAAGACAACTTGCAGAAGCTATCGGTCTTACTAGAAGTTCTATTAATCAGTTTGAACAACAATATGATCTTATTCCAGTTAAACGATTAAATCAAATTGCCAATTATTTTCATGTTTCTTTAGATTATCTCTTTAATTTTACTAATATTTTAAATTATAATAACAATAAAAAAGAAATTGACTTTTCTTTATCCAGTGAACGACTTAAAGAATTTAGAAAGCTAAATAAATTAACGCAAAAGAAATTAGGTGAAAAATTAAATTGTTCTGCATCTGTTATTTTGCATCATGAGAGAGGTAGAACAATAATAGGCACTCCGTTTCTTTATGAATTATGTAAAACTTATCATATATCAGCTGATTATCTTTTAGGTAAAATAGATGGACCTCAAGAATTATCTTGAGGTTTTATGATATCTAAAAATACATAGTTTGCTAGGTAAATACCTGCTACTGATGGAACAAAAATGCATGAGGTTAATACATTTTGTGTATTTATTGGTGTTTCTTTACTAAATACTACGGGTATATTTAACTCTATGTTTTCTTTTCTAAGTCTTTGTCTTAGTTTTTTTGCTAAAGGATCATTTTCTGTTTTATTTAGAGTAGTTATTTCTAAATATTTTGGATTTAGTTTTTTCCCTGTTCCTAAAGCACTAATTATTTTCATGTTGTTTTTTTTGGCATATTTAATTAATTCTACTTTGATTTCAATATCATCACATGCGTCTATAATATAATCATAATGTTCATGAATATATTGTTTAAAATTATCTTTAGTTAAAAAGATGTTTATTGTTTTTAGTTTTAATTGGTTATTTATTGCTAAATATCGTTTTAATGCTTCTTCTGTTTTTAATTTATTAATATTATATTTATTGGTAATTATTTGTCTATTTAGATTAGATTCATCAATTATATCTCCATCAATAATGGTAATTTGTTCAAATCCACTTCTTGCTAGTGCTTCTAAAGTAAATCCCCCTACTCCACCTATACCTATTAATAATATTTTTGTATTTTGAATTTTCTTTAAGTTATCTTCTCCAATTAAGGGTATTAATCGTTCAAACATAATATCACCATTTAAATTATAGCAAATAAAAACCCAGATGGAAAGTCTATCTGGTGATAAAAAACCCGCTCTCGCGAGGTGGTAAGAAACATATATGCTTCTGGATCCTGGCTAATCGATGACCAGTCTTCAACTCCACATATAATTATTCTCCCAATGTTATCACATAGTCGGTTTTATGCTACAGATAAACTATATCCTCTAGGCATTATTATTATAGCATATAATACAATTTCTATTCAAGTACTTAGACACTTTTTTACACTGGCATTGTATTGTATTTTAAACATGATTCTTCTAATAATAAGTAATTACAACATCTATCTTTTATATTTTTTGGTAATTTATTATCTTTGTATTTTTGATATAGCTTATTTGCTTTATTCATAATTTCACTTTTATGTTCATTTAACCAAACATATTGATTATTTAATAACTCTTGATATTGGATGTCTTTTTTAGCTTTATGTTTTTTGTTTAAATCAATAATTTTGTAATTATTCTTAGTAACAGGAATCATATTATTAAAGTTTATAGCACCCCATATACCATTATTAATACGTAGAAAATCAATTGTGTTTCTCATTTTTAAATGTTTGGGTTTAGGACTTGTTAAAGGTGCAAAATATTCCATGCTTTCGATTTGAAATAAAATGCCAACAAATGGACGTAATTCTTTTTGATCTTTATTGTAACTTACGCGATAATCAAATTTTCTTAAATAATCACAATATTTATAATCTACTTTAACAATTAATAAATTAAACATTTAAAACTGTCCTTACTAATTAAAGTAAAAGACTAGAGTAAAATCTAGTCAACTTTTTTAACTTCCCGATTTAATGGCTGGGTACACCGCTTTTTTAGCTTCCCGATTTAATGGCTGGGTACACCGCTTTTT
>CALVQO010000013.1 GCA_944358145.1 uncultured Bacilli bacterium
GTTAAAAGAAACTTAAAACGTTTTCCTGAAGATTTTTGCTTTCAACTAACGCAAAAAGAATGGGATAATTTGAGATCGCAATTTGCGATGTCAAAAAATGGAAGAGGAGGAGTAAGGTATTTACCATATGTTTTTACTGAACATGGGTTTATGATGTTAAGTGGCCTTTTAAAAAGTGATATTGCTGTTCAAGTTAATGTTGCTATTATTAATACTTTTGTTGCTATGCGTAAATATTTTGTTGGTAATACTTTAGAGAATAGAGTATCTAATATAGAGAGTAAATTAATTGATTATGATAGAAAGTTTGATCTTATTTTTGAAAAAATGGATAATGAAAAAGTACATCATTTATTTTTTTGATGGGCAAATCTATGATGCTTATTCTCTTTTGTGTGATATTTTAAATGAAGCTAGGGATAGTATTATTTTGATAGATAATTATTTAGATAAAAGTATTTTAGATATTTTAGCTAAAGTAGATAAAAGTGTATTCATTATCACTAAAAATATAAATCAAAAAGATTTAGAAATGTATCAAAAGCAATATCAAAATATTGTGATTAAATGTGATAATTCTTTTCATGATCGGTTTATTATCATAGATAAAAAGATATTGTATCATTGTGGAGCATCTTTTAAAGATTTGGGTAAAAAGTGTTTTGCTATTACTAAAATGGAAGATAAAGAAATATTAGAAAATTTACTTGTTAAAATTGGGTGAAATCAAATAGGATAATTTGAAGTTACAATTTGTGTTTTCAAAATTGGATTAAATTAAAATTATATTCAGGGAGGGATGGAAAAGTGAATGAATTAGCAGTTAGTGGTATTAAAATTGAAGATTTAATTTATGAGGTTAGAGGAAAACAAGTGATGTTTGATAGTGATTTAGCTAAATTATATCAATGTGCTAATGGTACAAAGTCTTTAAATTTAGCAGTTAAAAGACATATTAATAGATTTCCTGAAAGATTTATGTTTCAATTAACGAAAGAAGAATACTGCAACTTGAAGTTTCAATCTGAAACTTCAAGTTGGGATGGTTATGGTGGGGTTCGAAAATTACCATATGTATTTACGGAGCAAGGAGTTGCAATGCTGGCAACAGTTCTTAGAACCGAAGTGGCTGAGGAAATTAGTATTAAAATAATGGATGCTTTTGTGGCAATGCGTAAATATATTGCAGGTAATACTTTAGAGAATAGAGTATCTAATATAGAGAGTAAATTAATTGATTATGATCATAAATTTGAGGTTATCTTTGAAAAAATGGACAATGAAAAAGTACATCATTTATTTTTTGATGGACAAATCTATGATGCTTATTCTCTTTTGTGTGATATTTTAAATGAAGCTAGGGATAGTATTATTTTGATAGATAATTATTTAGATAAAAGTATTTTAGATATTTTAGCTAAAGTAGATAAAAGTGTATTCATTATCACTAAAAATATAAATCAAAAAGATTTAGAAATGTATCAAAAGCAATATCAAAATATTGTGATTAAATGTGATAATTCTTTTCATGATCGGTTTATTATCATAGATAAAAAGATATTGTATCATTGTGGAGCATCTTTTAAAGATTTGGGTAAAAAGTGTTTTGCTATTACTAAAATGGAAGATAAAGAAATATTAGAAAATTTACTTGTTAAAATTGGTGGATAAAAATGATGTAAATATCTTTTTTATCAGTTGACTTGTTTATATTACTATCATATAATATAAATATATGAACAATTATTCAGATAAGAGAGTGATAAAAATGGGTAAAGATTTGATTCATGAAAATTTAGCAAAACAAGTGAAGAATAAAATGCTTAGTGATGATTTATTGTTTGATATTGCAGAGGTTTTTAAAATATTTGGTGATAGTACAAGAATTAAAATAATATATGCTTTAAAATTAAGTGAGTTATGTGTATCAGATTTGGCGTTTATTACTAATACTAGTGATTCAGCGATATCTCATCAACTTAGAATTTTAAAGCAGGCTAAACTTGTTAAATCAAGAAAAGAAGGAAAAGTGGTTTATTATAGTTTGAAAGATGAACATGTAATTAAATTATTTGAGATAGGACGTGAACATGCCTATGAATTATAAGTATTATTTAGAAAATTTGGATTGTGCAAATTGTGCGAAGAAAATTGAAGATGAAATTAAAAAAGATGATCGTTTTTCTAATGTTATTGTTAATTTTAGTACTTTAACTTTGAGTTTTAAGACAGATATTAGTGATCCTTTTAAAGAAATATTTAAAATTGTTAAAAGGGTTGAACCTGACACGCTTATTTATGTAGAAAAAAGTAATGATGAGAAAAGTGATTATGAATTATTGCGTTTTATTTTAGCTTTAATTATTTTGGGTATTTCTTTTCTTATTAATACACCTTTAATTAAAGAGATATTAATTGTTATTTCTTATTTACTTCTTATGTATAAAACAATGATTAAAGCAGTTAAAAAGATCGTTAGATCTCATAATGTTGATGAGAATGCTTTAATTTGTATATCTGCTATAGGGGCATATATTCTTGGGGAGCATATGGAAGGATTAATGGTTTTACTTTTATATGTACTTGGAAAAATATTAGAAGATAAAGCTGTTAATAAAAGTAGAAATTCGATTAAAGATTTAGTGGAATTGAAAGCTAGTTATGCTAATTTAAAAGTAAATAAAAGAATTAATAAAGTAAAAAGTGAAAGTTTAAAAATTGGTGATATTATTATCGTTAAAAAGGGTGAGATTATTCCTGTTGATGGGGTAGTTGTTAGTGGACATACTTTTGTTGATCCATCGGGACTTACGGGTGAGACTACACTACGAGAGATTCATGAGGCTGAAGAGGTTTTATCTGGATATATTAATAAAGGGGAGATAATCGAAGTTAGAGTTGAGAAAACTTATTATGATAGTACAGCCTATAAAATACTGGAATTAACTTTGAATGCTACGAATCATAAAGCTAAAACCGAAACTTTTGTTTCCAAAATAGCTGGATATTATACACCAATTGTTCTTATTGTTGCAATTTTAATTGGTGTGTTTTTACCACTTGTATCTAGTCTAACTTATCATGATAGCATTTATCGGGCTTTAACATTTTTAGTTATCGCTTGCCCTTGTGCAATAGCAATTTCTGTTCCTTTATCTTATTTTGCTGGAATTGGTATGAGTTCAAAGAAAAAAGTTTTAGTTAAGGGTAGCAATTATTTAGATGCTTTAACAAAATGTGATGCTATTGTTTTTGATAAAACAGGAACTCTTACTACGGGAGCATTTGAACTTGAAGATATTTGTGTATATAGTGATACTTATACAAAAGAAGAAATATTAAAAATAGCAAGTATGGGTGAAGCTTTTTCTACTCATCCGATAGCAAGAATTATTATTCAGGAAAATAAACAAAATTTTGATTCATCAGAAGTAAAAGATGTTCATGAAATAGATGGTAAGGGAATAGAGTTTATTTATCAAAATAATTATATTAAAGTAGGTAGTGCTTCTTTTTGTAAGACTAAAAGAGAAGCTAATGTTTTTGTTAGTGTAAATGATCAAGTAGTTGGTGGCTTTATTTTTAATGATCATATTAAAGATAATGCTAAAGATGTTATTTTAGAACTTAAGAATTATCATATTAAAAGTTATATGTTTACAGGAGATAATGCTTCTTTTGCTAAAATTGTTGCTCAAAATATAGGAATAGATGAATACAAAGCTGAATTACTTCCACAAGAAAAATTTAGAGAACTAGACAATTTGCAAAAGCATCATCAAGTTATGTTTGTTGGTGATGGGATTAATGATGCTCCTAGTTTAGCGAAAGCTGATGTAGGTATTAGTATGGGTAGTCTTGGTAGTAATAGTGCTATTGAAGCTAGTGATATTGTTATTATGAATGATGATTTGGAAGGTATTCCTACTATGCTTCGTATTGCTCATAAAACGAAACGGATTATTATGATGAATTTAGTATTTTCTATTGGGGTAAAACTGTTGATTTTAGTTTTAGCTATGTTTGGTTTTGCTCATATGGCTGCAGCAGTATTTGCTGATACTGGTGTTACTTTGCTTGCAATATTAAATTCTTTACGTATTTTAAAAGAGTAATTATTTCTTTAAAGCTTCAAGGTCTTCTTGAAGTTTTTTAACTGCTTAAAAAATCTATTTTGGATTTTTGGGGCTCTTTTTGCGTATAATTCATTTGATTATTTATTGTTTCAACTCTTTGTTCAATTAATTGTTGTTCATATAAATTAAATTCGTTAGAAATACTATAACCGACTAAAGTGGCTAAAAAGGCAAATTTTGGGGATCAATGTTAGGAGGGAAGTGATTATTCATATAGACCTTCTATCTAGTTCATTTTATTCATCATATTTGCAAAAATTAGTAAAATATAATATAATTAGGTTGGTGATGCTTTATGCAAATTGATACAGTTGAATTAACGAATTGTGCTGTAAGAACAAGTCAGTATCCGGAGGAAGGGCTACCAGAGTTTTTGCTTGTTGGTAGAAGTAATGTTGGGAAATCTAGTTTTATTAATACTTTAATTAATCGTAAGAATTTTGCTCATACTTCATCAAAGCCTGGAAAAACACAAACTCTAAATTTTTATTTGGTAAATAAAAGTTTTTACTTTGTGGATGTGCCAGGATATGGATATGCGCAAGTTAGTCATGAAAGACAAAGAAAATTTGGAGTGATGATAGAAGAGTATTTAAAGTCAAGAGAGTCTTTAAAGTGTGTATTTTTACTTATTGATTACCGTCATAAGCCTACAGAAGATGATATTTTGATGTATGATTTTTTGAAATATTATAATTTAAAGATTAAAATTGTAGCAACTAAATATGATAAAGTTAGTAAGAATGCTCGAGAAAAACAAAATAAATTAATTAAAGATACTTTAAAATTACCTAAAGATGAAGAATTTATCCCTTTTTCTACCGTTTATAAAACAGGTAGAGATGAAGTATATGATGTGATAAAGGAATTATTATGATTAGTTTAAATAGAGAAAAGAATTTAGTTGATGATTATGTTGTTTTCGATTTAGAAACAACTGGTTTTGATCCTAAAACTTCTAAAATTATTGAAATTGGTGCTTTAAAGTATAGAAATAATGAACTTGTTGATGAATTAAGCTTGCTTGTTAATCCGGGATGTCCTATTCCTGATGTCATTACTATGATTACTGGTATTGATGATGAACTGGTTAAGAATGCTATTTCTATAGAAGAAGCACTTCCTCAGTTTATTACTTTTATTGAGGATTTACCTCTTGTTGCCCATAATTCTCGATTTGATTTATCTTTTATTGAAGAAAATATTCAAGCTTTAAAATTACCTATGATTACTAATACAAATATTGATACGGTGTATTTAGCTCGTAAATATATTAAGGGAGTTTATAATCATAAGTTAGAAACTTTGAAGAATTATTTCCGTCTTACTTATTCTTCTCATCGTAGTATAGAAGACTGCTTAACTACTAATCACGTTTATCAATATTGTAAAAGTAAAGCTTTAGTTAAGAATTAAGATGAAAAAAGTAACTAGAATTGAAGCTTATAATAAAAAGTTTGTTCAAGAATTAGCACTTGCTCAAAAATTAATAGAGCCATATTTGATTCGAGCATTTTCTTTGGTCTATGGTGAGTATTATCAAGAACATATTAAAGCTGTGATAGAAAATATACGTTTTCAATATTATATTCCTCATTCTCTTTTAAAAATGGCTTCAGAAAATACTAAGGGATTAAGTAAAAGAGATAAGAAAGTTATTCAAGGGTATTTAAGATATTTAGAACAGTTAAAGTTGAAGTATAAAAATCTTAATGTTGATCAATTAGAAGAAAAAATTTTATCTCAATTAATTGTTAAAACTTCTTTTGATTTAGATTTGCTAGTTTTTAATCATGCTTTGGATTTGTTAAAATTGGATGCATCTAATTATACGATTTTTAGTGATGAAGAAGAACAGAATTTTTATCAGACAATTTTTTTACCTATTTATGTCGTTGATTTAAAAATGATTATTCATGAAATTAATCATGCCTTAATGATTGATGTTGTAGCAGTTACGCCAGATTGTTTAGTTATGCCTAATTTGTTTTTAACTAGTCAATGTGAAGAGATATTTAATGATTATTTGACTTATCATGTTTTAGAACAATATGTTGATATGCAGTTTCCTTTACCTCAAGTGTTTAAACGTTTTAATATTTTCAGTCAATATGAAAGTGGTTTTTATTTAGTTGAGAATTTTTATTCTATTTTTGAAGATGTGATTAAAAGAAGTATTATGACTAAAAATTTTAATTTATTGTGGAATTATGCTGGTAAGCAGAATTTCTATTTGTATTGCCAATTAGTTCATCATTATTCTTTAAATGGGTGTACACAAGAAGAATTTGATCAGTTGAATCAATTGGCTTTGAATATGTATCATCATGCTTTAATGATTACTGATGAATCTTTTAGACAAGAACAGGCTCAAATTAGAAAATTAGAAAAGTAGGTGGAATATGAATTGGATTAAGAGACATAAAATATTCTTTGCTATTGTTATTTTTGTTGTTCTAGCTGTTAGTTTACCTTTCATCTTTATCTTTTATCAGCAACATAAACCTTATTATACCGCTGAAGATTTTGGCTTGGTAACTATTTATAGTCATGTTGATGCCAATAAGAATGGGGTAGATGATTATACAGATATTTTACTTGGGGCAAGGGCAGATGCTTTAGCCCATCCAACTTATGATGGACGTTATTGGGATAATGGGTATCCACCAGATAATATAGGGGTTTGTACGGATGTTATTTGGAGAGCATTTAAAAATGCTGGATATAATCTTCGAGCAATGGTGGATCATGATATTGATATCAGTAATGATGAAGATTATCATATCGAGTATCCTGATTCTAATATTGATTTTAGAAGAGTGGGTAATTTAGAAGTCTTTTTCTCTAAATATGCGATTAATCTTACCTTAGAAATTGATCAAATAGAAGAATGGCAACCTGGAGATATTGTCGTATTTAATCATAAACATATTGGTATTATAAGTGATAGGAGAAATAAAGATGGAGAACCATATGTTATTCATAATTCTGGACAGCCTTTAAGAGAAGAAGATGTACTTCAAAAAAGAAATAAATTAGATCCAATTAGTGGACATTTTAGATGGGATGCGTCTTTGATCGAAGATATTTTGGTATATTGGGAGGAATAAGATGAGAATATTGTTAGTTGAAGATGATGAAGCAATACTTGATGGACTTTCTTTTTGTTTGAAAAAAGAGGGTTTTGATGTTTCTTGTGCAAATAAAGCAGAAGATGCTTTAAATCTTGCTTTAAATCAGTTCTTTGATTTACTTATTTTAGATATTAATTTGCCGGATATGAATGGATTAAAGTTATATCAAAAAATTAAGGAAAGTAAAGATATTCCTACTATTTTTTTAACAGCGAATGATTCAGAGCTAAGTATAGTGGAAGCTTTAGATAGTGGAGCAGATGATTATATTACTAAACCATTTAAAACCAGAGAGTTAATTAGTCGGATTCATTCTGTTTTAAGACGTACAAAAAAAGAAGAGGCAGATATTATTCAAATACAAGATATTACTATTCATTTAAAGGAAGCTAAGGTTTTTAAAAGAGATGTTCCTATATTTTTAACTGCTTTAGAATATAAAATATTACTTATTTTATTTATGAATCCTAATAGGGTTTTTACGAGAGAACAAATTTTGGCTAATATTTGGGATACAGAAGAAGAATATGTTAATGATAATACTTTAACTGTTTATATTAAAAGAATTAGAGAAAAAATAGAAGATGATATAGCAAATCCTAAATTGATTCTTACCGTAAGAGGGCTTGGATATCAGGTGATGCGATGAAAAATAAAAAGATCATTTTCTTTTTGGTTGGTAGTCTTCTTTTGCTCATTCTTTTTACTTTTTCTTTATTAAAATTATATGATCATTATATTTATCAGGCACTTAATCAAATGGTTTATTCTTTAGAAGAAGAATATCCAGATATTGATATTCGTTTAGTGGCAGCTTTAACTCATCAAGAAGAGGCTAATGATATTTTAGGTAAATATGGAATTGATATTGATACAATAAATGAAATTGCTTCTTATCATGATTTTAAAATTCAAGTTTTATGTTTAGTTTTATTTACTTTTTTTGGAATTATTTTTCTTTTTGTTTTGATTTATCTTATTGATCGAAAGAAAATAAAAAAAGAAATTAGAATAATTAATCAGTATTTACAAGATATTTTAAATAATCAATATGAACTTAATATTGCTCTTTATCAGGAAGATGAATTAAGTATATTAAAAAATGATATTTATAAAGTAACATTAAAATTAAAAAATTTAAGTTCTTATGAACAAAAAGAACAAAAATTTTTGATGAATACTTTGGAAGATATCTCTCATCAACTTAAGACACCTTTAACAGCTTTAATGATTACTAATGATATTTTAGTAAATAATGATTTAACAGAAGAAGAAAGAATTCAGTTTTTAAAAAAAGAAACTAAGGAACTTGAGAAAATGGAATGGTTAATTACTACTCTTTTAAAGTTAAGTAAACTTGATAGTAGGCAAGTAAAGTTTAAAATGGATAAGATAGAAGCAGAGGATCTTATTGATCAAGCATTGGAATCTTTGTTAGTTTTATTAGAATTAAAGCATATTACTATTACGAAAAAAAATTTAGATTTTCATCTTTTTTGTGATGTAGCATGGATGAGGGAAGCATTAACTAATATTTTAAAGAATGCTTGTGAACATACTTTGGAAAATGGGCGTATTAGTATTACAGGTGATGATAATCCAGTTTATCAGGCTATTTTTATTACCGATTATGGACAAGGTATTTCTAAAAATAAAATTAAAAATATTTTTAAAAGGTTTTATAGTACTAATTCCTCTAAAAATAGTATGGGAATAGGACTTAATATGGCGAGAATTATTGTGGAAAAACATCATGGTAAAATTGAAGTAGATAGTGTGGTAGGAAAGTATACAACTTTTAAAGTTATCTTTATGAAAACAAATTGTTAGGTGATGGATAGAGAAGACTCTCTATCTTTTTACTTAAAAGTTTGTAAATATTTATGAGTTGATGTTATCAAAACTAAAGTGAAACGATTAGTTTTGTGACTAAATTGTAATTAAAATAGTCACTTTATTGTCATCATTTTTTTATATAATACTATTAGAGGAGAAAAAATATGGAAATATTAAAGGTTGAAGATTTGTGTAAAACTTATGATACTGGTGGTGTACCAGTTAAAGCACTTGATCATGTTAGTTTTACTGTAAATAAAGGGGAATTTGTGGCAATTGTAGGTGCTAGTGGCTCTGGAAAGTCTACTCTTTTGCATATTTTGGGAGGAGTAGATCGTCCTACTAGTGGTCATGTTTATTTGAATGGTAAAGATGTTTATCAATTGAATGAAAATAATTTGGCTATATTTAGAAGAAGAGAAGTGGGATTAATTTATCAGTTTTATAATTTGCTTCCTATTCTTAATGTGAAAGAAAATATTACTTTGCCTGTTTTACTTGATGGTAAGAAGCCAGATACTAAGTATTTAAATGATTTGATTCATACTTTGGGATTAGAAGAACGGGTTAATCATCTTCCTAATGAGTTATCGGGAGGACAACAACAAAGAGTATCTATTGGTCGTGCTCTTATGAATCATCCTGCACTTTTGCTGGCTGATGAGCCAACAGGTAATTTGGATAGTAAAGCAAGTAAAGAAATTTTGGAATTGTTGGAACTTTCTAATGAAAAGTATGATCAGACAATTATTATGATTACTCATGATAAAGAACTTGCGTTACATGCTAAAAGGATTATTACTATTGAAGATGGGAAAATTATTCATGATGAATTCGTAGGTGGGGAACATGAAAATTCTTAATAAACTTACGATTAGACATCTAATGATGAATAAAAAAAGAACTTTAGTTACTATTATTGGTATTACTTTATCTACGGCTTTGATGGTGGGAATTGGCTTACTTGTTTCTACTTATTTAGAATCAATGAGGTTAGATGCTGAAAAAAATTATGGTAGTTATCATGCTATGGTTGAAGGAGTAGATGATAAAGAGTTAGAAATTATAGAAAATAATGTTAATTTGAGTTCATCTTATTCTTTTGCTCCTTTGGGTTTTGCTAGAATAAACAGTGTAAATCAATATAAACCTTATTTATATGTTGTAGATGCTAGTAATGATTTTTTAGATACTCTTACTTTGCTTGAAGGTAGACTTCCTAAAAATAACAATGAATTAGTTATTAGTGAACATATTAATAGTGATGGTGGTTTAAATTATCATGTTGGTGATACTATTACTCTTCAAATTGGTACTAGAGTTCTGGATGGAGAAGAGTTAGATGTTAGTCATAATTATGGGCTTTCTACTTCTTGGGAAGGAAATATGACTATACCAAATGATGAAGATTTGGTTATTACTACAACGAAAACTTATACTATTGTTGGTATTGCAGAGCGAAGTTTTTATGAAGATTATAGTGCGGCTGGTTACATGGTGTTTAGTTTAGATAATCATTCTTATGATCTTTATAATGTTTATTTAGAATATAAGCATCCTTCGAAAACTTATCAGTATACGGAAGATATTATTACTCATCTAAATTTAGAAAATCTGTCGAGTAATTATAATGAATCACTTTTATATTTTTATGGAGCTAGTAGATATGATAATATTAATCAAACGTATTTACCTTTAATTTTAATTGCTTTAACGGTTATTTCTGTTGGTTGTATTATTGTAATTTATAATTCTTTTGCTATATCAACTATGGAGAGAAAGAAAAGTTTTGGTCTTTATGCTTCTATTGGTGCTACAAGTAAACAAATTCTTAAAACAGTATTATTTGAAGCTTTTATTGTGGGTATTATTGGTATATTACTGGGAATAGTAGGAGCTTTTTTAGGAATTTATCTTGTTGTATTAATCTTAAATCATTTGCTTGGCAGTTTTATTGATCTTCATTTTGTTTTTCACGTTAATCTTTTATACTTAATTATTCCTTTATTCTTTATGATTATTGTTATTTTTATTTCAGCATATTTGCCAGCGAAACGTAGTAGTAAGATTACACCAATTGAGGCAATAAGAGGAAATGATGATATAAAGATATCGAAAAAAGAAATTAAAACTCCTAAGTTTATTCGTTCACTTTTTGGAATTGAGGGAGATCTTGCTTTTAAGAATATTAAAAGGAATAAAAAGAAATATCGAATTACTGTTATTTCATTATTTATTAGTATTGTGATGTTTAATACTTTTACTTCTTATTTGGGGTATGTTACTAAAGCGAGTGATGCAGTGGATTACTATGATTATGATATTGGTATTGAGCTTCAGGGAGATTTAAAGACAGTAGAAGATGATATGGATAAGATTTTAAGAAGTTATGATATTGATGATGCTTTAGAAATTATGGATTATGGGGCATTAAGAGTTACAAATTTAAGTGAAAATGATTTTACTTTGGAATATCGTAATTTGGGTTATCAAGATATTCAAGAAGATAATGGACTCATTTTTAATTATTATGTATTAAGTGATGATGATTATAAGGAAATTACGGATAGTGAGGCATTACTTATCAATTCTAAATATTTTACTATTTATACTGATAATAGTAGGACAGTTCGAGATGTTGAAATATTTCAAAGTTCTAGTTATAACTTACAATTTTTAGCAGATGGTCAAACACTTTCTTTAGATGCAGAAGTTACGAATCAAGATATAAAGGGACTTAAAAATACTTTATATATTCCAGTTCCTATTTTACTTATACCTTTATCTACTTATCAAGATAGTTTTCAAAATACGGATGAATACTATGCAAGACTTGCTTTATTTACAGATGAATATCAACAAATTAATCAAGATATTCAAGATAAAAAAATTACTTTTGCATCAGCTTCTTCTTACTATAGTCCAGCGATAGATCTTGCTAATACCAAAAATCTTGTATTAGCAATAAAAATTCTTTTCTATGGTTTTATTACCCTTGTTACTTTAATTGGTGTTACTAGTGTCTTTAATACAATTAGTACGAGTATTAATTTAAGAAGAAAAGAATTTGCGATGATGCGAAGTGTTGGATTAACGCCTAAAGGATTTAATAAAATTTTATTTTTTGAAAGTTTGTTCTTTGGACTTAAATCTTTAATTTATGGAATTCCTGTATCCATTGGTATTAATGTACTTATTTCTTTAAGTTTAACCAGTGTATTTGATACCAGTATCATTATTCCGTGGGCAAGTATCTTAATTAGCATTATTGGTGTATTTATTATTGTGTTAATTGCTATGTGGTATTCGGCTAGAAGAGTAAAGCGAGAAAATATATTAGAAGCTTTAAGGGAGGAAAATATTTAATTTTCTTCTTTTTTTTGATATAATTTATATTGTGGTGGTATGTATGGAGAAAGTTATTATTGAAGTTGGTTCTACTGTTACTAAAGTAGATTTGTATGATGGAAGCAATATTAAAAGAATACATGAGAAAACTATTTTATTTAAGAAAAATTATGGTATTTATCATGGTTTAAAAAAAGAGGATGTATTAGAATTAGTGCAATTAGTTCAAGATGTAGCACAAACTTATTCTGATATTTATGTTTGTGGGACAAGTATTTTTAGAAAATTAAGTGATATTGAAAAGAATGAATTTTTGGATACTTTTAAACAAGAAGTTGGTTTAGACTTTCATATAATTAGTGAAGAAGAAGAAAATCATTTGACCGTAAGAGGTGCTACTAGATGTGTTTCCGATAAAGTATGTGTCATGATTGGTGGAGGAGGATCTACTGAGATTGCTATTTATGATGGAAAAATCATAGAAGAAGAAAATACTTCTATTGGGGTTATGGATGTTTTAGGTGAGTTTCCAGATTTAGCAAGTGATTTGACTACTACTTCTTTAGAAGAAGTGATGGCTTATATTAAAGAGAGATTAAATTTACCTCAAATGAAAGCAGATACTTTTATTTTAGCTGGTGGTGCTCATGAAAGGTTTGCTAGAGAATCTGGTATCACTTATGAAGATAATACGATTTATCAGGATAATCATGCTCCAATTATGATGGATGTAAAAACAAGAATAAAAGATACGCAAAGATATTTTCAAGAAATATCATTAGATGCCATAAGAGAAAAATCGGATGATCCTGCTTGGTGGGATGCAACGCGTGCCATGTGTGCATTTGCTTTAGTAGTTGCAGAAGCAATAGACGCAAAAGTAATTATTCCTACTGATATATCTATGACTTATGGAATTGTTAGTGAATTATAATTTTACACGAGTTTTACAAATGTAGTAAAGGGGGATTTTGGATGGATATTATTGCTCATACAGCTTCAGTTCATCAAAGTAAAGAAGCTTTAAAAGAATTAAGAGATAATTTAGATTATACTAAATTAGAATTGGATTTTCGTCTTACTAAAGATAATGAGTTAGTATGGTCTCATAGTAGTAAAATAAATGGACATTTCATTTCAATTACTGAATATCGTAATTTAGGTAATGTGCTAACACTTGAAGATGTACTTGAAGTGTTAGATCATGTTAAGCCTGTATTAATTGAGATTAAGGGTGAATTAGATGAAAGACAAATATATGGCTTAGTTAAGTCAATGCTTTCTTTAGTTCATTATCATAATCAAATAGAATTAGAAAGTTTTAATTCAGATTTAATTGGAATTTTATTAGATTTAAAAAATATGGAATATTAAAGTTTGTTGATTATGGGTTGATTATTAATTTATTTAAAACTTTTTCTTATCGTAAAGGGTTTCCAGATCAATATAAAGAAGTTAGTTTTTTGGCTTTATCTAATGAATTATTTGAATGGCTTATTGTGGGTGAGGATTATCAAATTTATAGAAAGCAACTTCCAAGTGTTAGACAGTATGCTTGGAGTTGGGATGCAATATATCAAGAGACTGAGGAGCGAATTTTAAATTATATTGCTAAAGGTGTGGATGGTATTGCCACATCTAATCCGACTTTAGTTAAAAACTAGTAAAATAATTTTGACAAATTTGTATTTTGTGTTATAATTAGATAGACAGATTTAAGTGGGCATAAATATTCCCACTTTTATTATTATATTAAAGAGGTGTGTATGAAAAAAAGTCTAGAAGAATTGAAAAGCAAAATTGAAGATGCTTTGAGGGAGAAAGAAATACTTGTTGATAGTGTTACTTATGAGAAGAATAGTGGAAACTATAATGTTTTATCCGTAATTCTTGATAAAGTTGGAGGAATTGATTTGGATACTGTAGTGGAAGCTACAAATATTATTAATCCTATTGTAGATGGGTATGATTTTACTGATGAGAGTTATATTTTAGATGTATCTAGTAAGGAAAGAGGCGATTATCATGAATAGCGAAGAATTTATTAAAGCAGTTAAAAATATTGTGAAAGAAAAAGGAATTAGTGAGGATGTTGTATTTGAAGGAATGGAACAAGCACTTACTACTGCCTATAAGAAAAATTTTGATTCAAAAACTAATGTTAGAGTAGATATTAATCGGGAAACTGGTGAAATTAAAGTTTATTCTTATTTGGTTGTTGTTGATGATGTAGATTTTGGTAGTGAAGAGATAGACGAAGAGGGAAATGTTGTAAAAATACCTCCTAAAATTAATCCAGATGCTCAAATTATTTTGGAACAAGCAGAAGAAATGGTTCCAGGAATTAAAGTTGGTGAGACTATTGAAAAAGAAGTTACACCAAAAGATTTTGGACGGGTTGCCGCATCTACGGCTAAACAAGTTTTAACACAAAGAATTAGGGAAGCTGAAAAAAATAGTTTAACCCTCGAGTTCCAAGATAAAGAAGGAGAAATGTTGCTTGGTTTAGTTGCTATGGAAGATGCTAAAAATTATTTTATTGATTTAGGTAGAACAAGAGGAATTTTACCTAAAAGCGAAATTATTCCTGGTGAGACAATTAAAATGGGTTCTAATATTCGAGTTTATGTTACTAAAATAGAAACTAATTCTAAAGGGCCTTTAATTTTACTTTCTCGTAAACATTATGGCTTTGTTCGTCGTTTATGTGAACTTGAAATACCAGAACTTGGGGATGGTACTTTAATTATGCATGCTTGTGTTAGAGAAGCAGGAATACGTACTAAAGTAGCTGTTTCTTCTACTAATGATCGTATTGATGCAATTGGTACTTGTATTGGAGAAAGAGGACATCGTTTAGGAAGCATTTTAAAAGAGTTAAATGGTGAGAAATTAGACTTTGTTTTATATAGCGATAATCCAGAAGAGTATATTAAGAAAGCTTTGACTCCTGCTAAGAATGCTATTGTAAATATTACTGATCCTGTAAAGAAAGAAGCTTTAGCAGTTGTTTCTAATGAAGAACTTCCTCTTGCTATTGGTAAGAGTGGTAATAATATTAGACTTGCAAGTCGTCTTACTAAATATAAAATTAATATTAAGACAATGGAACAAATTAATGCTGAGGGAAATCAATAAAGCGAGGTGATAGCATATGAAAATGAAAAAAATTCCTATGCGTACTTGTGTTATAACTAAAGAAAAGTGTGAAAAAAGAGATTTACTTCGTATTGTTAGGACTCCTTTAGGCGATGTTATATTAGATCCAACTGGAAAAGCAAATGGAAGAGGAGCTTATTTAAAAAGAGATAAAGAAGTAATTAAAAAAGCAAAAACAAGTAAAATATTAGAAAGAATATTAGAAGTAAATATTCCAGATAGTATTTATGAAGATGCAATGAAATTGTGTGAGTAAAGGAGTGATAGAATGGATAATCAGACGGTTTTACAGATGGTTTTAGCAACTGATCAGTTGTTAAATGATTTTGGAAATCTAACTCGAATGGAAAATGATGATGAAAGACATGCTCTAGAAGAAAGTATAATGGAAAAAAGAAAACATATGCAGAGAGTTTGTTATGATCCTTATCTTTTTGCAATAAAAGATTTAGATAGTGATAAAATGGAGTATATTTGTTTAGTATGTGGAAAAGTTATAGGTGGTACAACTTTAGGACATGTTGTTAATTTAACGGAAAATGGTTTAATTGAAGGTGATTATGTTTTAGAGTATGCGGTAAGCCAGTTAAAAAAATATTTGGAAGTAGAACCTGCATTAAGTGAAGTTGAGATAAGAGAGGCTTTAAGGAATGATTTAACCCAACTTGCAAAACAAAGATAAGAAAGGAGAGATATAAATGACGGTAAAAGAATATGCGACTGATGTAAATTTAAGTGTAGCAGAAATATTAAAGAAATGTGATGATTTAGGTATTGAAGTAAAATCAGGGGATGATGTTCTTACTGATGAGGAAATTATTTCTTTAGATAACGCGATTAATTTAATAACAGAAGATGAATCTTATGAAGAAGAAGATACTATTGATGAAGTAGTAGATGCTATTGTAGAGAGCAGTAATATGACCAAAAATATTAATATTACTGATAAGAAGCAAAAATTAAAAAAGAAGAAAGATCAAATTGAGGCTAAGGACTATTCTCATCTTAAAAAGGAAATGTATAAAAATAAAAATAAACTTATGAAGAATAGTAAAGATGATAATGTTATTTTGTTTAAAGATGGAATGACTGTTGGAGATTTAGCAAATGAACTTAATGTTAGTGGAACAGATATTATTAAAAAATTAATGACTTTAGGTTTGATGATTTCTTTAAATCAAGCTATAGATTTTGAAAATGCAGAAATTGTTGCTTTAGAATATAATAAGACATTAAAAAGAGAAGAAACGCAAGATGTTTCTAATTTTGAAGAATATGAAATTATTGATGATGAAGAGAATTTAGTTCCTCGTCCACCAATTGTAACGATTATGGGACATGTTGATCATGGAAAAACAACATTACTTGATTATATTCGCGATTCTCATGTTGCTGCAGGTGAAGCTGGTGGAATTACGCAACATATTGGTGCTTATCAAATAGATAGTAATGGTAATGAAATCACATTCATTGATACTCCGGGACATGCTGCATTTACAGAAATGAGAGCAAGAGGAGCTAGTGTTACCGATATTGTTATTATTATTGTGGCTGCTGATGATGGAGTTATGCCTCAGACTAAAGAAGCTGTAGAACATGCCTTAAGTGCAAAAGTACCAATTATTGTGGCTGTTAATAAAATTGATAAACCTGATGCTAATCCAGAGCGTATTCGAACAGAAATGGCTGAAATTAATATTACTCCTGAAGAATGGGGTGGAAATGTACCATTTATTAATATTTCAGCACAAACGGGTGAAGGTGTGGATAAGCTTTTAGAAACGATTTTAGCTATTAGTGAAATGTCAGAATTAAAAGCAAATCCAAAGAGATATGCAGTTGGTTCAGTAATTGAATCACGTCAAGATAAAAATGTTGGAGGAATTGCTAGTTTACTTATTTTAAATGGAACACTTAGACTTGGAGATCCAATTGTAGTTGGTACTGCTCATGGAAAAGTTAGAACAATGAAAAATGATTTAGGTGAACCAATTTTGGAAGCTGGCCCGGGAATGCCTGTTGAAATTACTGGTTTATCAGAAAATCCTAGTGCTGGTGATAAATTTATGGCTTTTGAAACCGAAAAGGAAGCTAAAGATATAGGAGAGAAAAGAGCATTACATGCTAAGGAAAATAAGTATAAAAAAGATGTTATTTCTTTAGATGATTTATTTAATAAAATTAATAGTGGTCAAAAAGAAATTAATATTATTTTAAAAGCTGATGTTCGTGGTAGTGAAGAAGCAGTTAAAAATAGTCTTTTAAAGATAGATGTAGAAGGGGTTAAGATTAATGTCATTCGTTCAGGTATTGGTACAATTACGGAAAGTGATGTAGTTCTTGCCAATGCTTCCAATGCAATTATTATTGGATTCAATGTAAGCCCATCTAATATAACTAAAGAAATTGCTAAAGAATATAATGTTGATATTCGTCTTTATACCATTATTTATAAATGTATTGAAGAAATTGAACTTGCCATGAAAGGTATGCTTGATCCGGAGTTCGAAGAGAGTATTCTTGGTAATGCTGAAATTAGAAAAATATTTAAGTTTTCTAAAGTTGGTAATATAGCAGGTTCTTATGTTTTAGATGGTGTAATTAAAAATGGTGCTAAAGTTAGACTTATTCGTGATGGAGTTATTATTTATGATGGAACTATAGCAAGTGTTCAAAGAGAAAAAGATAGTGTTAAAGAAGTAAAAAAAGGTTATGAATGTGGAATTACTTTAGATAATTTTAGTGATATTAAAGTAGGAGATACATTAGAATGCTATGAAATGGTGGAGGTTAAGAAATAATGCCTAGTCATAAATTAGCCAAAATATCTAGTGATATTGCTAGAGTTATTAGTGAAATCCTTTTTGAAGAAGCTAAAGATGAAATATTAAAAACAATAACGATTACAGGATGTAGGGTATCAAGAGATTTAAGTTATGCAAAAGTATACTTTACTTCTTTAAGTAATCTAGATCGTAAAATTTTAGTTAAAGAAGTAAACGAAGCTAGTTCTTTTATTAGAGGAGAGCTAGCTGAGCGAATCGATCTTCGTCATACTCCTATTTTAGAATTTGTTTATGATGAATCTATTGAATATGCCAATAATATTGAAAATATTATAAAAGAAATTAAAGAAAAGTGATGAGTATGGATAATAAATTAACAATTTTAACTGGTAAGTTTAGTGATGAAGAAAAATTTTTGATTTTAAAGAAATATCCAGAAAAAGAAGAAGATTTGAATTTTTATCAGGAAACTAATTATTTTCAAATTCATAAACTTTATTTTCGAGAATTTTTTCAGGGTTATGTAGTTTTATTTTTGGGATATCATTCACTAAATAGCAATGATGTTTCAATAGAAGATATTGGATATTTGCGTGATCCAGAGTTATTAAATCCTTTAATGTATCGTTTCCTTTTAAGAATTAAAAATCATAAAGCTTTTTCTTTTTCGATTGATACCTTTTATTATGATGCAAGTAAATTTGGTGATGTTTATCAAGAACTCTTTCGTTCTTTAGATTTTCAAGAAATTGAGAGGGAAATGTGTCGGGCATAATTGTTGTAGATAAACCTAAAAGTTATGCCTCTAGAGATATAGTAAATATTATTTCTCATGAACTGCATGAAAAAAAAGTAGGACATACTGGTACCCTTGATCCTCTTGCTACTGGAGTTCTAGTGGTATGCGTTGGTAAATATACAAAACTTGTAGATATGCTTACGTCCCTTGATAAAGAGTATATTGCAGAGATTAAATTAGGTGTAGAAACAGATACTTTAGATATTACAGGAAAAGTCTTAAGGGAAGAAGAAGTAGAAGTAACTCAAGATCAAATTTTAAAAGTTTTTTCTCAATTTGTTGGAGAGTATTTAATGGAAGTCCCTAAGTATAGTGCTATTAAAGTAAATGGAAAAAAGTTATATGAGTATGCAAGAAGTGGTGAAGAGGTTAGACTTCCTATAAAAAAAGTTCATATTTATGAACTAGAGCTTTTATCTTTTTGTCAAGATATTATAACATTTAGATGTAGAGTAGAAAAGGGAACTTATATTAGAAGTTTAATTCGAGATATTACTAAAGAACTTAATGTAATTGGAACGATGAATAGTTTAGTGAGAACGAAACAGGGAAACTTTAAAATAGAAGATGCAAGTTCCTTGGAAGATATTAAAAACCATCATTATCAAATTTTAAAAATAAAAGATGTTTTAGATATTGAAAAGTATTCATTAAATGAGGTAGAATATAAAAAGGTAAGTAATGGTAATTCTTTATATTTAAATAGTAAAGAGGAAGAATTGTTACTTATTTATCAAGATAAAGAAGTTGCTATTTATCAAAAGAAAAATGATTTATATAAGCCTAAAGTTATGCTTATATAATCTTTATTGCCCTATGGCCAAGCGGTAAGGCAGCGGGCTCTGACCCCGTAATTTCGTAGGTTCGAATCCTACTAGGGCAGCC
>CALVQO010000014.1 GCA_944358145.1 uncultured Bacilli bacterium
AATACTTCTTGAACTTTTATTGGATACGAACGAAATTGATATGCTCTATGTATTTTGTGTACTTTCCTATAAAATAAAAAAAGTATAAACTACTCTGTTTATACCCTAGGCTGTTGACAAATAATATTTGACAAACAGTCTGAAATAATGTTGTTTATCAGCACTATTTTAATTTTATTCTGATGAATCAGGTATTTTATTACCGTTTAAATCTTTATAATAAATTACAGTTATAGTTAAATCATGATCTGGCATTTCACCACTTACTTGTTCAGGAACTGCAATATAGTTACCAATACCTGGTGAACGTTGATCATAACTGAATCCAACTGGTAAAGTCACAGAGTATGGCCATAGTTTAATATCTCCTTCTTCTCCAGGAGCATATTCATAGTAATGTATATATTTTTTCTTCAGCTTCTGTAAAATCTAAATAACATTTTGTTCCATTTGTTGTATATGGGCTTATACTAAATGCTTTAGTTGAACTGTCATAGTTTAATTCTATGTTACTAACTCTTTCTCCATTTATTGTGCAATAGCTTTCACTTGTTAGTTCATAATTTCCTTCTGGAAGCGTGTCTGTAGGCTCACCATCTATGGTTATGGCAATAATATTTAAGTCTGCCAAACTATAATTAATGGTTCCGTTTACTATAGGTATATCTGCTGTTGTTCTATACTTTGCTCTGGTAAAATTAAGTATTATTGCACTAATTAATAATACTGCTATACCTCCTATGATAATATTCCTTTTTACATGGCTTTTCTTTAGTACTTCAAACTCCATTCTATCTCCTCTTTTCTTTCTGGATAATATCATACTTTAATAAAGAATACATGCCATTCGACAAACCTTGTCAAAACTTCTTATTTTATTCTTATATATTTCTCTATCTTATATTTCTAGTATACATTATTGCTAAGCAAAAATCAACAATTTTGTGAATATAAACTGCTTTTGTTCTAGATTAAATTTAATCATAATAAAATACTCTTAAGAAAAACCAAAAGAGAGTGATAAAATGAGACTTAAAGAAATAAGAGAAGAGAATGAGCTCAAACAGTTTGCTGTTAGTAAACTTTTAGGAGTAGCAAGAGGAACCTACTCTTTATGGGAACTAGAACTAGATATAATTCCCTTAAAAAGATTAAATGATTTTTGTAAAATATTTAATTGTAGTATTGATTATGTTTTAGGTTTTACTAATATTAAAAATTACAAACGAAATAGAAAAGAAATTAATATAAATTTATCTAGTAAAAGACTAAAAGAAATACGAAAAGAAAACAAACGTACTCAAGATTATATTGGAAAAAAGTTATCTTTAAATCGTAGTTTAATTAGTAAATATGAAAGTGGTCATACTTTAATTAGTACAACCTTTCTTATTGAATATGTAAAATTATTTAATATATCTAGTGATTATTTATTAGGTAAAATAGATGATAAAATAATAATTAATTCTAATCCTTTAATAACCAATCAATAACATTTAAATGAATAATTCCATCTTGAGAAAAATTAATATTATCCATAGATAACACATATTTAGGATAATTATCTTGTATTTTCTTTAATCCTCCAAACTTTTCTTGAATCATCTTCTGATCACTTAATAAATAAGCTACTTCTATATAAATTTTCTCATCATCTTTAACTGCCATAAAATCAATATCATAACTATTAATCTTAGCAGCATAAACTGTATATCCTCGATAAATTAATTCATTATAAACAACATTTTCCAAATTAATTTCATAAGCTAATTGATGATTCTTCTTTATATGTCCCAAACTCAAATCCGTCAAATAATACTTAACTCCTTTAGTTAACATTTTTTTAGCTTTAATATCATACCGACATACTTTATGAATTAAAAAAGCTTGAGCAATATAATTAAAATAATTATATAATGTTTCTAAAGGAATCTTTTTATTTATACTTTCTAAATACTGTGATACTTTAGCCCCACTAAAAGTTTGTGCCGGACTATTTACTAAATATAAAGCAAGATAATTTAACATTTCCACATTAACAACATTATTTTTTAACAAAATATCTTTAAAAATAATAGAACTAAACAAATCTTCCAAAAAAGCTACTAAACCATTATTTTGATTAAACAAAAATCGTTGAGGCATACCACCCCATAATAAATAATCATCAAAAGCAACTTTAATATATTCTCTACTCTTTAATTGTTTAAAATTACATACTTCTTTAAAAGTAAAAGGATAAACTTGAACCAAAACATATTTCTTAGACAAATAAGAATTAAATTTATCTGTTAATAAATTTTGATTAGATCCAGTAATAAAAATAGAAACATTTAAAAAAGCACGAAAAGAATTAATTACTTTTTCCCACTCATCTACATTTTGTATTTCATCAAAAAACAAATAATATTTTTGTTTATCTACAATTAAACTTTGAATATACTGATTAAGATTTTTAGAAGATAATAATTCTTGATTACTAAATTGTTCAAAATCAAGATAAACAATATGATCATCTTGAATACCATTATTTTTTAATTCTTGAATAATTTGTTCAATTAAAACAGTTTTACCTGATCTTCTAATACCCATAATTACTTTGATTAAATTAACATCATAATAATTTCTTAAAATTTCTAAATAGTGCTCCCTAACCAGATATTTTTGCTGTAACATATTATCACCATAAGAATGGTACCATATTTAGATAGCTTTGTCAATTTTATTTCGACACATCGAAACAAAATATAATTTTAACACAAAATAAAATTTATAACGAATAAAAATGTGGATAACTTTGACTTTTTAAGACAAGACTAGACAAAATATGAGCAAAAATCCAAAATGTCTAACAAAAACCTTTAAGCAAAAAATAGCTACTCAAAATAAGAGCAAAACCAAAAAAAGTAGAAAAAAAAACTAAATATTCTACCCTGAAATACACAAAATGTCTAAATTAGTAGAATAAAGAAGAAAAAAGAAAGCAAAAAAAAATTTATTTCGATAGAACGAAATAAATTTTTACACAATATCTGCACTACTACTTACATTTAAAGTATAAGAACTAAATTCATGCTTCAAATACTTGGGATAAGCAGCAGCTCCGATCATCGCTGCATTATCCGTACAATAAAGCATTCTAGGAATTAAAAGTTCTGCTTCATATTTTTCACACAATTCCTTCATTTCCCTCTTTAAATACTGATTTGCTGATACTCCACCAGCAATAACTAATCTCTTTATTCCTGTTTCTTTTAATGCTTTTTCCACTTTTCTTACTAATTCATCAATAGCTACATCTTGAAAAGATCTAGCTAAATCTTCTTTTCTTATCCTATTTCCCCGCTGTGTTTCATTATGAACTAAGTTAATAACGGCACTTTTAAGCCCACTATAACTAAAATGATATGTATCATCCAATACTGGATGTGGAAAATCGTACGTATGCTCTCCCATTTGGGCTAATTTCTCAATATTAGGCCCTCCTGGATAAGGAAGTCCAATAACTCTAGCTACTTTATCATAAGCTTCCCCTATCGCATCATCCATCGTCTCTCCAAGTCTTTTAAACTGATAATCATCTTCCATAACTAAAAGTTCGGTATGTCCTCCACTAACAATTAATGCTAAAAGAGGAAATTCCATCTTATTTTCTAAATTATTCGCATAAATATGCCCAATTAAATGATTAACAGCAATTAAAGGCTTATGATACATTAAAGAAAGAATTTTAGCAGCCTCTACACCAACCATTAACGATCCTGTAAGCCCTGGAGCATATGTTACTGCTATAGCAGACATATCTTCTATTTTCATTTGTGCTTTCTCTAAACAGTCTTCTAATACCAAAGTAATTGCTTCTGTATGCATACGACTTGCTATTTCAGGAACAACGCCTCCATATTTAGCATGCGTATCCATCTGTGTGGTAATAGATAAAGCAATAACTTCACTACCATTTTTTACTACAGCCATACTAGTTTCATCACAACTAGATTCTATAGCAAGTATATAAGTATCCATTTTCTAACCTCTCAATCAATTAATATAAAACTTTATTCACTTTCCCTAGCCATTAAATAAGCATCATCCCCATCAGCATAATATTTCTTTCTAACATTAACAATTTCAAACCCAAACTTTTCATACAAATGAATCGCCGGAATATTTTTTGATGCTACTTCTAAAGTAATAATCTTCAAGTTTTCATCTAATTCACTAATCAAATAATCAATTAAATTACTTGCTACTAATTGATTTCTAAACTCTGGATCAACAACCAAACTCAAAATATCACAAGTTTCTTTTAAATCTGTCGCTGAAATAAAACCAATAACTTGATCATCATTTTCATAAACATAAACTTTAGACAAACTATCTTCTAACATATCATTAAGATGATTAACACTACTAAAATTATCATTAAGTAAACTACCTAACTCATTAATTCTAGGAATATCTAAAACTGTCGCTTCTCTAATCATTTGTCCACCTCAATTTTCTTAACATAAATAGGTTTAACGAAATGAGGATGAACATCTTTCTTGTCTTTCAAATAATCATAAACCATATCTAAATTAACTTCTTCATCAATAATAACTTGATCTTGATACTTTAAAAAATCATGATTAGATACATAAAAATAATCCCCAACTAATTCATGATCTTGATTAAACTGACCAACAAATACCCCATTTCTATCTTTAATTCCAACCATACACTCACAATTATATTTTAAAGATAATGCTTGTAAATAAGATATTACTTTTAAAGGAATATGCTTACAATAACTAATCATTTTAGCCACTACAACACCTATTCTAACTCCTGTAAAAGATCCTGGTCCATTAACTACTATTATACCACTTAAATCATCAAAAGTAACATGATTTTGCTCTAATAAATCTTCCAACAACGAAACAAGATACTGAGTATGCATCCCATCTTCTTTAACTCTTTCATCAAATACTACTCCATCTTTAAACAAAACCAATTGTAATTTTGTATAATGAGTATCAATAAATAATGTATACATAAAACCCTCCTTTAGAGCACAAAATCTCACCTTTAAGTGAGATTACAAAACAGCATTACATAATTCTTCGTATTTTTCTCCATGAGGAATAAATACTAATATTCTTGTATTTTCATCCACTACTTTAAAATTAATATCTAATCTCTCATCAGGAAGTCGATCTTCAATTAAATCAGCCCACTCGATCAAACAAACTCCATCATGGTTAAAATAATCTTCAACCCCAAAATCTTCATTATCATTAATCCGATAAACATCCATATGATACATAGGCATTTCTCCATTCATATATTCTTTAACAATGGTAAATGTAGGCGAAGTAATATTATCAGCTATTCCCAAAGAAGCTGCAAAACCTTTAACAAAAACCGTCTTACCACTTCCAAGATCGCCATTTAAACAAATAACCATTCCCGGAAACTTTTCACTTTCAATATTTTCTGCAAGCGTCAAAGTATCTTCAACACTTTTTGATGTAAATTTATAATTCATGTTAACTCACCTAACGCTATTATAACAAAAGACTATACCGCTATACAACCACTTTTTGTTTAATTTGACAAAAAATATTACCATATAAAAATGTAGATGTAGTATGAATTTGGATTTTGTAATTAGACAAAAAGATCAATAGTTAAAATCTTTATATATTAAAGATAATTATAATCGAATCTCATCAGATTCAAAAAAAGAATGATTTCTCGTCATTCTTTATACTTCTGTATAAGTAACATTAATTTTAACAGGCACAAATACTTTTTCATTTTTGCCATAAGGAGGAATATAACGAGTATATTTAACATCAAAATTAAGATCAATTAACACATCGTCTCCATGATGATAAACCCTTCTAACTTCAAAATCAAGTTCACTCTTTTTAACAGAAGAATTAAGCATTTTAGTATAACTAGTAACATTCTCATTATTTCTAAATTCAAAATAATCATAATGTTCTACTAAATCTCTATGATTAGCATAATTTCGATAATCCGTAGTTGTTGTACCAAAATAATCTAATTTAACATTCAAATTTTTAATATCACTATAATCTAAATCAGTTAATCGAACTGTCTGAAGAAAACTAACATCATTATATTCTTTTTCCATCGCTGTAACATAATAATAAGTTTTAGCAACAGTTTGAGTCTCATTATCATTATTATTATCAGAATTATGATATAAACTACTACGATTATCAATAATTACTTTTCTATTTCCATTAGTATCTAAATAATAAGAATAAATCGTTTTAGTAGCATACGTACTAATTTTTTGTTTGGCTGCAAAATAAATTTGATATCCTACATAACCATTACCGGTTTTATTCTTTACTTTAGAATATTGTGGTGTACTAATTTCTATTTCAGCACCAGTTCTCTTTTCTAAATCAGTCATTTCATCAATTAATTTTAAATATTCATCTACACCAATTCTAGATGCAGCATTACTATGACTTCCACTTATACTAGCATAACTTACAGCACAGTCCCCACTAACAACATAAGCTAAAGGATAAATAGCAAAATATTCATTTTTACCATATGTACAAGTAGGTTTAGAAGGTTGATTATTGTTATTATCATTATTGTTATTATTATTGTTATTATTATTGTTATCATTATTACTGTTGTTATTGTTGTTATTATTTCCACCATTACTAGAACCAGACTGATTATTATTATTGTTGTTGCTGTTACCATTATTTGGCTTTGATCCTGAATTATTACCATTGGAACTTCCTGAACCAGTTTGATTATCATTTGATGAATCATCGTTATCAGAATCATCAGTTGAATCTAAACCATCATCAGGTAAATCATCAGGTTCATTTACATCACTAGAATCATCTTGATCATCATTTTTTCGTTCAATAGTATTAATTATCGTATCACTATCATTTTCACAAACTAATCTAACTTCAATGCGATAACTTGTATCACTAATTTTTGTCGCTTCTGCATAACTATTTGTTGTATCACAAGGATTTCCATTTTCATCTTGAAATTCCACCAACAAATTACGATCAAACATTTCACCCAAAGTAATACTTGAAGATTCATTTAATTCGCTTGGAAGTCTAGAACCAGTAAAATATTCAGTTGCAGCATCTCTCATTGCACTCAAATTAGTACCAAAATTAGACTCAACTCCGTCATCACGATTAAAAAGAGAAATAATCCAAATAATTAGAAAAACAACAACAAACAAAATAGCTAGTTTAATTAATAAAGATTTCCAATTAATTTGAATACCTTTTCTTTCCTTTTCTTCATACATATAAAACCCCCCTTTGGTTTTGGGTGCTATAATACCACAAAAGTATCAATTTGTCAAACAGCTTATCCTTGACTAACGTATGTTCGCATGATATAATAAGCTCGTTTGAAGAAATAAAAATAATAATTTAGTTCACAATATAATAAAAGGAGTGTTTAAATATGGATAAAATAATAGTAAAAGGAGCAAGAGAAAATAATTTAAAAAACATTAATATCGAACTACCCAAAAATAAATTAATTGTTATGACTGGAGTATCAGGAAGTGGAAAATCTTCTCTTGCTTTTGACACTATTTTCGCTGAAGGTCAAAGAAGATACGTAGAATCTCTTAGTGCTTATGCTCGTCAATTCATCGGTATTAGTGAAAAGCCAGATGTTGATTCTATTGAAGGATTAAGTCCAAGTATATCCATTGATCAAAAAACAACCAATAAAAATCCTCGAAGCACAGTAGGAACAATTACCGAAATCTATGATTATCTAAGACTTTTATATGCCCGAATTGGTGTCCCTTACTGCCCAAAGCATCATATTCCAATTACAAGACAATCCATTGAAGAAATGACTAACCGTATTATGGATTTAGAAATAGGAAGTAAATTAGAAATTATGGCACCAGTTGTTCATGGTGAAAAAGGAACCCATAAAGATCTATTTGATGAACTTAGAAAAAATGGATATTCAAGAGTACGAGTAAATGGTGAAATGCGCAGTTTAGATGAAGAAATTATTTTAGAAAAAAATATCAAGGACAATATTGAAGTAGTAGTAGATCGAATAGTATTAGATGAGGAAGAACGAGGAAGAATATTTGAAGCAATAGAAACCAGTTGCAAACTAGCAGAAGGAAAAGTATTAATTAATGTAATTGGTAAGGAAGAAATATTAATGAGTGAATCTTATGCATGTCCTCATTGTAATTTTTCTATTCCTGAATTAGAACCACGATTATTTTCATTTAATGCTCCATATGGTGCATGTCCAGAATGTAAAGGTCTAGGTACAAAATTAAAAATTGGTGAAGCTCTACTTATGCCTGATAAAAATTTAAGTATTTTAAAAGGTGGTATCAAAACAATTAACAATGATCAAAGCATAGAAACCACTCAATTATTAGCAGTTTGTAACTATTACAACATTGATCCCAATAAGCCAATTAAAGACTTAACGAGAAAAGAATTAGATATTATTTTATATGGTTCTAAAGATAAAATAGATTTTAAATACGTATCAAAAAATGGTAATGTTCGTTATGTATCCGATTATTATGAAGGAATCATTACTAAACTAGAAAGATTACATTTAGAAACAACCAGCAATTGGCGTAGAGAATGGATTGAAATGTACATGGTAGAATCTCCTTGCCCAAAATGTCACGGAGCAAGGCTTAATGACATGGTATTATCAGTTAAAATTAATAAGAAAAACATTTATGAAATAACTAACTTTAGTATTTTAGAGCTAAGAGACTTTATTGCTAAATTAAAACTAACCAAAGAAGAACTTGAAATTAGTGGCTTAGTAACAAAAGAAATATTAAATAGATTAGATTTCTTAATCAATGTTGGTCTCGGATATTTAACTTTATCAAGAAGTGCAGGCACTCTATCAGGAGGAGAAGCCCAACGTATTCGCCTAGCTACCCAAATTGGTTCTAAATTATCTGGGGTACTATATGTTCTAGATGAACCAAGTATTGGATTACATCAAAAAGATAACGAAAAATTAATTAAAGCCATGCAAGAAATGCGTGATTTAGGAAACACATTAATTGTTGTAGAACACGACACTGATACAATGCTAGCTGCTGATTATCTAGTAGACATTGGTCCAGGAGCTGGTGAATTTGGTGGACGCGTTATGGCAGCTGGTACTCCAAAAGAAGTAATGGCTAATCCCAACTCTTTAACAGGACGTTACTTATCAGGAAAAGAACGTATTGAAGTACCAAAAAAGCGAAGAAAAGGAAATGGTAAATCACTAAAAATTATTAAAGCAAGTGAGCATAATTTAAAAAATATTAATGTTGAAATACCTTTAAATAAATTTGTATGTGTAACAGGAGTATCAGGAAGTGGTAAATCTTCATTAATTAACGAAATTTTATACAAAACTTTAGCAGTGCAAATCAACGGTTCTAAACAAATTCCCGGAGCTTGTAAAGAAATTAAAGGAATAGATTACGTTGATAAAGTTGTTCACATTACTCAAGATGCCATTGGTAGAACGCCAAGAAGTAACCCTGCTACATATGTAGGAGTATTTGATGATATAAGAGATGTATTTACCAACACCAAAGAAGCTAAAATGCATGGTTATGATAAAGGAAGATTCTCATTCAATGTCAAAGGTGGACGTTGTGAAGCTTGTTGGGGAGATGGAGTTAAAAAAATTGAAATGCATTTCTTACCAGATGTATATGTTCCTTGTGATGTCTGTGGTGGAAAAAGATATAACAAAGAAACATTAGCAATTAAATTTAAAGGTAAAAATATAGCAGATGTCTTAGATATGCGTGTATCTGAAGCCCTACCATTTTTTGAAAACATCCCTAAAGTATACAACAAATTAAAAGTTATGGATGAAGTAGGACTATCTTATATTAAATTAGGTCAACCAGCACCAACCCTATCAGGTGGAGAAGCAGGAAGAGTTAAACTAGCTAAAGAATTACAAAAGAAACCTACTGGCAAAAGCATTTTCATCTTAGATGAACCAACAACAGGCTTACATAGTGAAGACATTAAAAAACTACTTCAAATCTTAAATAGAATTGTCGATAATGGAGATACAGTAATTGTCATAGAACATAATTTAGATGTCATTAAAGTAGCAGACTACATTATTGATTTAGGTCCAGAAGGAGGAAATCTAGGTGGAGAAATTGTTGCTACCGGAACTCCTGAACAAGTAGCTAAAAACCCAAACTCTTATACAGGCATCTTCTTAAAGAAAATGTTAGAAAATAAATAAATGCAGGATAAAACCCGCATTTATTTTTTAATGAAACATTTTGCATTTTTGAAAAATCTTTCACTAGCCACTTTTTCTTTACAAAACTTTACTCTATCTCTCTTTAATTATTTTCTTAAATAGTTTATAATTAAATTGGTGATAATATGAACAAGAAAGGATTCACATTAATTGAACTTTTATCAACCATTACAATTATGACACTTATAGCAACAGTTCTTACGATAAATGTCTTGAATATATTTGAAAACAAGAAAAAAATTGCTGAAGAATCCACCAACAATATTATTATTACCGCTGCAAATGTTTATTTAGAACTAAATGAGCAAAAAGATCTAAAAGAAAATTGTAAAATAAACGGATGTAATATAGCAATAGACACCTTAATAAAAGAAGGCTTGCTAAATGAAAGTGATGTGGATAACTTAAAAGTTATTAACATCTATTATGAAAACAATGAACAAAAATTTAAAATTAGTTAGGAAGTGGAAAAATTGGCAAAATTATATTTTAGATACAGTGCAATGAATGCTGGAAAATCAACAATGGCAATGCAAGTAGCACATAACTATGAAGAGCTAGACGGTAAAGTTTTAGTTTGGAAACCTAAAACGGATACTAAAGGTGATGATAAGTTAGTAAGTAGAATTGGCCTAGAAAGAAAAGTTGATCACTTACTAATAACCCAAAATTCATCTGAGGTTACACCTGATTCTCCTCTTAAATTAATTAAAGAAAAATTAGCTCTACAAGAAAGAATAGATGCTATTATTGTTGATGAAGCTCAGTTTTTAACTGAACAACAAATAAATGAACTATATTATATTTCTAAAAAAATGAATATATCTGTCCTATGTTATGGCTTACGTTGTGATTTCACCATGACACCTTTTCCCGGTTCAGCAAGACTACTGGCAATCGCTGATTCAATAGAAGAATTAAAAACTTTATGTGAATGCAAAAAAAGAAAAGCAACTCAAAATTTAAGAATGAAAAATGGTATTCCTACTTTTGAAGGAGATCAAGTAGCCATTGATGGCGAAAAAAATACAACTTATAAATCAGTATGTGGCGAATGTTATATTAACTATTATATGGAATGGAAAAGAAAAGAAGAGCAAGAAAAACCAATGAGAAGAGAAAGGAAAATAAGATGAAAGAACAAATATTACAAACTTTAAATGATATTCATGAAGCCAAAACTTTAATTGAAATCAATGATCTATTAGGATTAACAACTGTAGAAGAATTAGAAGAATTACAAAAAGAAATTGAAGAATTAGTAAATGATTATCAAGTATTTAAAACAAAAAAAGATAAATATTTATTAATGAAAAATTGTCCAGGCTTAAAAATAGGAAGATTATCTGTTAATAAAAAAGGATTTGGCTTCTTAATATTAGATAAAGAAGACGATATTTATATTGCCAAAGATGACATGAATGGTGCCATAAACGATGATACTGTTTTAGTAGAAGTTACAGAAAAAGGATTAGAACCTGCTGGAAGAGTGTTAAAAATTGTAAAAAGAGAGTTAAAAAATATTGTTGGTGAAATTAAAGTAATTGGCAAGAAGAAAATCTTAGAACCCGATGATGACAAAGTAAATTTAAAAATTGTTCTAAGTCCTGAAACGAGTAAAAACTGTGTAGACGGTCATAAAGTATTAGCAAAACTGACCAAAAAAATAGACAATAAAACTTACATGGCTGACTGCTTAAAAATATTAGGACATAAAGATGATGCAGGTATCGACATTTTAAGCATCGCTTACAAATACGGAATATTTGAAGATTTTAGTCCAGAAACAATAAAAGAATTAGATAATATTCCCGAAGAAGTAGATGAAAAAGATTTAACAAACCGAAAAGATTTAACCAATGAAATAATTTTTACAATTGATGGAGCTGACACAAAAGATATAGATGATGCGATCAGTCTAACAGTGAAAGATGGAATATACACCTTAGGTGTACATATTGCAGATGTATCTCACTATGTAAAAGAAAATACAGCATTAGGAGATGATGCTTACTTAAGAGGAACTTCATCCTATCTAGCAGATACAGTAATTCCAATGATTCCTCATAAATTATCAAATGGTATTTGTTCTTTAAATGAAAATGTAATAAGACTAACCATGAGTTGTGTCATGGATATTAACAAAAATGGTGATGTTGTTAATTATGATATTTTCCCTAGTTTTATTAAATCAAGAAAAAAAATGACTTATGATAATGTCAATGAAATATTAGAAAACAATACTATTCCTAAAGGATATGAAGAATTTGCAGACACATTAAAACAAATGCATGAACTAGCCCAAATTTTAAGAAAGAAAAAAATATCTCGTGGTTATATTGAATTTGATATACCAGAAGCCAAAATCATTCAAGATGAAGAAGGTAGAGCCATAGATATCAAAAAAAGAGTACAGCGTTCTGGTGAAGCTTTAATTGAAGACTTCATGATCGCTGCCAATGAAACAGTTGCCACCCACATCAGCAACATGGAACTTCCTTTCATCTACCGTGTTCATGACTTACCAAATACAGAAAAAATTGAAGATTTTCTAAACTTAGTCAAAGCTTTAGGTTATCAAATTAAAACAAACATAAAAGAGATAACCCCTAAAACTATGCAAAAACTATTAGAAGAACTTAAAGATAAACCTGAATATTTTATTTTATCTACCCTTTTATTAAGAAGTATGAAAAAAGCAGAATATTCTAAAACTAATATAGGCCATTTTGGTTTAGCTAGTAAAAATTATACCCACTTTACATCCCCTATCAGACGTTTCCCAGACTTAACCGTCCACAGATTATTAAAGAAATATCTAATTGAAAAAGATTTCAGTATGTCTACAATTAATTATTTAGAAAATTCTTTAGTAGAAATTGCTGAACATTCAAGTGAACGAGAAGTAGCCGCAACAAATGCAGAACGTGATGTAAATGACATGAAAATGGCTGAATACATGGAAAGTCACATTGGTGAAGTTTATGAAGGAATCATAAGCAGTGTAACATCTTTTGGTTTCTTTGTAGAACTACCAAATCTAGTGGAAGGATTAATTCATATCAGCAATATTCCTGGCGATTACTACGAATATGTACCAGAATTATTATCTTTGATAGGAAAAAGTACCAAAAAAACCTATCGTATTGGCGACAAAATAAAAGTTCGAGTTGTAAATGCTTCTAAAGAAACTGCTCAAATAGATTTTGAGATAGAAAGTGATAAATATGATCGAAATAAAAAACAAGAAAGCCTACTTTGATTACACTATCCTAGAAGAAATAGAAGCAGGAATTTCACTTGTAGGTACAGAAATCAAATCAGTACGTAAAGGAAGTGTTGATTTAAAAGACTCTTTTATAACAATTAAAAACAATGAAGCCTTCATATTAAACATGTATATTGCCAAATATGAACAAGGAAACATTTTTAATCATGAAGAACGTAGAACTAGAAAACTACTACTTCATAAAAAAGAAATTAAAAAGCTAAAAGAAAAAGTAAGTACCGAAGGACTTACTTTAATACCATTAAAACTATATTTTAAAAAAAACTATGTCAAAGTATTAATTGGTTTATGTAAAGGTAAAAAACTATATGATAAACGTGCTTCAATAAAAGAAAGAGATTTAAAAAGAGAAACTAGATATTACTAATTAGTTTCCCTTTTTTTCTATCTAAAGTATTCTATAAACAATATAATAGCATTAATAACCAAGATTACACCAATAATTACTAATACAGCATTAGAAAAGAAAATACTATAGATACCAAGAGCAATTAAAATAATATTACTAATTGTTGAAAAATTCTTATAATTATTAAAACTAATTGAAGTAAGAAGCCTACTAATACCCATAAAGATGAAGAAAAATCCCAAAACGTATCTTATACTAGCTTCCAATACGCCACTTAAAACAATAAGAAGTACTCCAATAATAACAGATGCAATAGCAACAGTTAAATTAATATTTTTATAATGAACAACATCCTTATTTTGATAATAAACCACAAAAGATTTAATACCATAGATAATAATAATAATTCCCAAAACATAAAACAAAAGCTCAATTACTTCATTACTTTTAAACATCAAAAGTAACCCTAAAACCAAATAAATAATTGGATTAAACAAACTCCTAGCTTCTTTCATTTCTTTTTTTGGCTTAATAATTTCTGTTTTCATTGCTTCACCTCTAATAATATTATATAATGTTTAAAAAATTTAAGCAAGGAAAATTGAATCTATTAAAGGAGTATGATATAATTAAATAAAATAAGGAGGATTAGTATGATCAAAAGAGCTGATACTTTACAAATTTTAAAAACATATAACATTAATTCTCAAAAATATGAACCAACTATTTATGAAAACAACGAAAATATTGGTATCTGTATAGATATAAAAGACCCATTATTTGGTTATTTAACTCGCGCATTTTTATTTAATGAACCACAAGAATTAGACAATTTTTTAAAAGGATTCTTTTGGTATAAACGAAATCATCAAAAATACAATATAAAATTAAAATTAAATGATTATGAAACCAAAACACCTACCATTATCTATCAATACCAAAATAAAGAATTAACACTAGATAACATGTTAAATATGGATAATTATTTAAAAGAAGAAGCTCAAGAAAAAGAAGATGATCAGGAAAAAAAATACTATCTAGAATGCATCAAAGAATTAACCAACTATTTAATTAATTTTAAACAGATGAAAGAAAATATAAAATTAGAAAAAAACAGATTAAAAACTCAAGAAAATGATCTAAAATTTGAATTACTAACCGAACTAACCATTTATTATGGACGAGAAAAACCATTAAATAAAAAAGAAATCATCTTAGATCCCCCAACAAACATAGATAATACCCTTTTACTAGAAAATCTAAAGAACATTGAAAATAAAACCCTACAAGAAGTAAAAGATTACTTAAATGCTTTAATAAATATTATTAAAGCTGAAGAATTAGATGAAAAAAATCTAGTAAATATTTATTCTAATAGTGTTTATCAATACAATATAGAAATATTAAACAAACAAATAGAATTTGTCAAAAGTAAAATCAATGCTGAAAAAAACTTTAACTTAAAAGGAACAAAAATACATAATATAGATGAAGAGTTAAGATCTTTTTTAAAAACAAATGTTGCTCCTGCTAAAATTGAAGTATTTTTAATGGATAATCAAAATAAAATTGAAGAAAAATTCAGAAATATTACTGACATTAAAGATGCTTGTAGAATTATTACAGGAAAACAAATTACAATGAAAAAGAATGAAGAAATCAAAGCGATAGAAATAGATCCAGAAGAATACTTAACAAAACAATTTGAACAATTAACACCAAACACAAAAGCAAATTTAATTCTTTATCATTCTATATACAAACCAATATGTAACTACATTATAGACAACAATTATCCTGATATAAATACAATTACAGCTAATTTTAACTTTAATCATTACTATCAAGATTTAGAAGAAATTGTTTATAATGAAAATAATAACCACTACTTAATTCAGTATTTTAATGGAATTAATTTTAAAGATTTAACAAGTTACATTAACTCTATTATTAATATATGTAAAGACATTGAAAACACTAGCTTTAATTTACCAACAAATATTAACCTCTTTGCTAGTGAACAAACAAACAAATACAAACAATTTACCCCTTTTCCAACACAAAACACAAAATATCTAACTAAAATAAACAAACTACTATTTATCCCCGAAAAATTAGAAATAGACTGGGATAATTTAGAGATTAGTAATTCAAAAGAAGCTAGTTATTATGTTAAAGGAAAAATAATAGAAGATCAAGAAAAAATAAATTTAGCTAAATATAATAAAACAAACATAGAAAAAGATGGTATAATAATAACGACAGATTTAATTTTAGAAAGTAAGATTACTTTTAAAGAAAGTCACATAGAAGGAGAAGAAAATGAATAAAGAAAAATTTATAAAAGAATTAAAATATCAAATAAGATACTTAAATAAAGAAACGCAAGAAGAAGAATTAAAAAACTATGAAAATCTAGATGATTATAATAACTTAAAACCTGAAGAAATTGCTAACTCGATTTATCAAAAAAGAGGATTAAATATTAAAGTTGCCAAAAAGACCTCTTTCCTAGATTCTGTTTCAACTATAATTGAAGCTATAAAAAGTAAAGACAAAAAAGTATTAATAAATTTATTATTATTTTTCTTATATGCTTTTCTACTAATTATTCTAATTAAAATTCCATTTATTTATGTTCGTGATACAATTAGTACAATATTTAGTGTATTAGTAACAAATAATATAATATCCACAATTTGGAACTTAGCTTTTGAATTGCTCTATGCTATAACAGCTATACTATTATTTATTAAATTAATAAAAACTAAAGCTAAAGATTATGAAAATGCAGGAATTTAAACCTGCTTTTTTAATGTAAACAACTAAATTAATTAAGATTAATAGCTAAAAAGATGATATAATATAATTATATAGGAGGTAAACATGAAAAAAGGATTAAAAATATTTTTAATCATTCTACTAATTATTTTAATATTAAGTATAATAGTCATTACAACATTAAAAATTTTTAATAATGATGATTTGGAAGACTCATCCAATTATAGCAAAACAGCCACATCTGTGATGAAAGAAATGAATTTATATGATGAAATAAATAGCAAAGAATACTCCAAAACAATAGAAGTATTATTAGAAAATAATAAATTAAAAGAAAAATATTTAGATGAATATTACCAAATTAATTATTCAAATATAGATGATTTTAGTAATACAATTAATAATCTTCTAAATAAAAACTATAATAGTGATGAAATTAATTATATAACTGAGAATATGTCAGAAGATATTAACATATTATTAAATATGGAACATATTGATATATTAGCATTTAAAAATATCTCAAATTTTGATATTAATAATATAGAACGTTACTTAAATTACCAAGAGGAAAATGACGACTATGATTTAGCAACAATTGTTACTTATGTAAATATTGGCTTAGACAGAGAGGGATATTCTGAATATACAGAATATACAGAGGAAGAAGCCCAAAATGATCTAACCATATTAGTCAACAAATATCATAAATTACCAGATGATTATGAACCAGATGATTTAGTAGCCCTTTCTTATAACAGCAATTATTATTTAAGAAGTGAAGCAGCAGAAGCGTTTGAGAGTCTTACTAATGCTGGAATACTTGATGGTGTAATATTCTATCCATTTAGCCCATATCGTTCTTATGAAACACAAGAAGTATTATACAACAGATATGTTGCAAGAGATGGAGTTAAAGCAGCTGACACTTATTCTGCAAGACCAGGATTTAGTGAACACCAATTAGGCCTAGCAGTTGATGTAAGAAGTAATACCCTAAATGATAATCTAACCCCAGAACATTATGAATGGATGTTAGATAATTCTTACAAATATGGCTTTATTGTAAGATATCCTAAGGGAAAACAACATATAACCCAATTTATGGAAGAACCATGGCATTTAAGATACTTAGGAGTAGAACTAGCAACCAAAGTTCATGATTCTGGATTAACCTATGATGAATATTACGACTTATATATGAAATAAACTCAAGGAAAATACTTGAGTTATTTTATGCAAAAATAAACTAGTAAACTTAACATGATCATACGCTTTCACCTCAATTGGTATTATTATAAATTAACTAATTTTTTTAACAAAAAAACTAGCTTAACTAGTTTATCGAATAAATTCATGAGATACTAACGATTCTTCTTTAGGAATTAAACCCATCATAATCATAGCTCTATTCATATATTTTTGCTGCATTTCTGATGAAAGATTAGGATTATTAGCAAGCAATAACATATTATTAATACGTTGTTGCTCTAATAACTCTTTTTGATTATTAATAATAATATCAAATGCTGCTTTAGTCTCAGAATCCATATAACATAACCTCCTAATCCAATTATACAAAAAGTTCTAATTTAAAAAAACTAAATTTTAAAACAATTGACAAACACTTAACAAAAAAACTATTCCGAAGAATAGTCTTAAACAAGTTCAAGTCTAACTTGTAATGCATCATCACCATGGCGTTCATTAAGTTTAATAATTCTTGTATATCCACCATTTCTCGTTTCATAACGCTTAGCAAGTTCATTAAATACTTTATTTACAACATCACTGTCATTGTATAAGAAAGCCAAAGCTTTTCTTCTACTAACTAAAGTTCCTTTCTTACCATAAGTAATCATCTTATCAACAAATTTTCTTACTTCTTTAGCTCTAGCTTCAGTAGTAACAACATATTCATTCATAATGACATCACGAGTAATATTAGCAAGGATACTTCTTCTATGTCTTGATTCTCTACTTAATTTTCTATATTGCATGTTAGTCCTCCTTAATCTCTAAATTTAAGTCCCATTTCTGCTACTTTATCTAAAACTTCTTTAAGTGATTTCTTACCTAGATTACGTATCTTCGTAACCTCCACTTCTCTTTTAGAGATAAGATCTTGAACAGTATGAATACCTGCTCTTTTAAGACAGTTATAAGCTCTAACAGAGAACTCAATTTCTTCAATTGGAGTTTCCAAAGTTTTAGTAATTGTATCCACTTTCTTTTCTTGCATTAAACCAGTAATATCACTAATACTATTTAGATCCGCAATAATATTGAAGTGTTCAATTAATATTCTAGCAGCAAGTGCCATAGATTCCTCTGGGCTAATAGAACCATCGGTATTAATTTCCATAGTTAGTTTATCATAATTTTCATTTTGTCCAACCCGAGTAGATTCTACTTCATATTTAACAAGTTCAATAGGAGAATAATTTGCATCAATTGCAATAACTCCTACTTTATTTTCTGCAAATAATTTCTTATTTTCTTTTGCATCAACATAACCTTTACCATTAAAGACCGTAACTTCCATATCAATTTTACCGCCCTCTGCTAAGTTACAAATAACTAAATCAGGGTTAATAATATCAACATCAGCATTCGCTTCAAAATCCCCTGCCATAACAGGTCCTTCTGTATCTTTAAATAAATGCAATGTTTTAACTTCTTCCGTATGGTTTTTTACAACAACATTTTTTAAAGCTAAAACAATACTAGTTACATCTTCAACTACACCATCAATCTTTTGAAATTCATGAAGTACACCCTCAATTTTAACAGAAGTAATTGCACTTCCTGGTAAGCTTGATAGCATTACTCTTCTTAAAGCATTTCCAATAGTTGTTCCAAAACCTCTTTCAAGGGGTTCTAATTCAAATTTTCCATAGTGATTACTTTCTTGATATTCACTAATCTTGTATTCTGGTTTTTCAAAACTAATCATATCTTCTACCCTTTCTTTATACCATTAATTTCTTGGACGTTTTGGTGGACGACAACCATTATGTGGTACTGGTGTTTCATCAGTAATTGAAGTAATTTCTAAACCAGCTGCTTGAAGTGAACGAATTGCTGTCTCACGGCCACTACCTAATCCCTTAACAACAACATCAACCTTTTTAACACCTTGTTCCTGTGCCGCTTTTGCAGCTGCATCAGCAGCAATACCTGCAGCAAAAGGAGTTTTCTTTTTACTTCCTTTATAACCAATAGTACCACTTGATGCCCAAGCTATAAC
>CALVQO010000015.1 GCA_944358145.1 uncultured Bacilli bacterium
AAATCAAATTTTGTTAAATATTTATTATTTCTTTTTAAATCTAAACAATAATTATAAACCAATCTTGTACAGCCAAAAGTCTCACGAATTAGTACTTCTTGAGCTTTTGTTGGATACAAACGAAATTGATATGCTTTATGTATTTTCATTATTTTCACCCCTGATAATAACATTATACTATAAATACATATGTTCGTCAATAATTAATTTTGAAAATATACGTATTTCGTGTACTTTCCTATAAGATAATTATGTAGAATTCTACATAAAGATAAAAAAGAATAGCCAAACAGAAAAGCTATTCCAACATTAATACTTTACACAATATTTACAATATTTAGAATTATTTTTCACTTTCTTCCAACATTGTAGTAATAAATAATCCATACCCTGTAGCTACATTATCGGTTACTACATGCGTAACAGCCCCAATAAGTTTACCATCTTGAACAATAGGAGAACCACTCATTCCTTGAACAACCCCCCCAGTTGCTTCCAACAACTCTGGATCAGTAATTTCAAAAGAAATATTTTTAATTTCACTATTTTCATTTATTTTGGTAATTTCAATTTCAAATTCTTCCACTTTTTGATCTTCCAAAACTGTATAAATTGTTGCTGCTCCCACTTTTACTTCTGAACTATCTGCTACAGGAATCAAATTAGATTCATCTACTTCATCTGTATAAGTTCCATATATCCCAAACTTTGTATTTTTATCAATATCACCATAAACATGATCATAATTAAATTTAGCATTCTTACTTCCCGGAGAACCATCTTTACTTTCATCTATACTAGTAATTTCATTTTCAAAAATACTTCCTGTCCTAACTTCTACAATTTTAGATGTATTAGATTCAATAACTTCATGTCCCAATGCTCCATATGTATTTTCTTCACCCAATACATCGATAAATGTAAGCGTTCCAATTCCAATAATTCCATCTTTGACATACAAGCCAGTTTTATATACTCCATCTTCTAAATAAAGTTCTAATTCTGTTGTTTTCTCTTGATTATCATGCAAATAGGTAATTTGAATTGATTCAGCCCCAAGATTTTCTTCTAAAGCTTTAGACAAATCTTCAATTGTTTCAATTTTTGTATCCTCTACTTTAGTAATAATATCTCCCTCTACTAAATCTGAACGATGATATTTACCATCTACTTGGTAAAAACCAATAATCATTACCCCTTCTGTTTCAATATCAATTCCAATGGTTTGCCCTCCTAATACTACTTCTTTAGAATATGCCAAAACATTCAAAGGAAAAAAGAACATACATAAAAAAACTATAAATTTTTTCATACTAATCACCATTAATAGTATGGAAAATTTATAGTAATAAAGTCTTACAATAATTGGTTATTGGTATTTTTTGTTAATATTGGCGACCAAAATACAAACGATACTTAGCTTTCTTACCACACACTACACAATTCGTATGAATTTCTTCATCATCAATTAAACAACGGCTTTTCATTCCAAAATCATCTTTAATTTTTTTCTCACAAGCTTCATCACCACACCAATTAGCTTTAATAAATCCCGGTTGATTTAAAGCAATATTTTTAAATTCATCATAATCATTCGCTTCATAAATCATTTGATTACGTCTAGCTAAAGCTTGATCATATAAATTTTGTTGAATTACTGGAAATAATTCATGTAATGACTGAGCAATATCTAAAACATCATATTTAATTTTCTCTAAAGTATCTCTTCTAACTACCGTAACTTGATGATTTTCTAAATCTCGTTTTCCAATTTCAATACGTACAGGATATCCCTTAACTTCTGCCTCTGCAAATTTAAATCCTGGAGTTTTATTAGAATCATCTACTCGATAAGTTATACCAGCCTCTTTTAATTCATTCGTTACTTTATTTGTTGCTTCTATTACCGCCTCATCTTTACCAATAGGAATAATTACTGCTTTAATAGGCGCAATATTAGGTGGTAAAACAAGGCCCCTATCATCACCATGAACCATGATTAAAGCTCCGATCATCCGAGTTGAAACACCCCAACTTGTTTGATAAGGAGTTTTAAGTTCATTATTCTGATCTAAATATTGAATACCAAAAGCTTGAGCAAAACCTTGACCAAAATAATGACTAGTTCCATTTTGTAAAGCTACACCATCATACATCATTGCTTCCAAAGAATAAGTAGCCTTAGCTCCTGCAAATTTTTCTTTTTCTGTTTTTTTACCAACAATTACCGGTATAGCAAGCGTATTTCTTTGAAAATCTTCATAAATATGAAGCATTCTAAGTGTCTCATTTATAGCATCCTCTTCAGTAGCATGCATCGTATGCCCTTCTTGCCACAAAATCTCTCTACTTCTTAAAAAAGGTCTCGTTGTCTTTTCCCATCTAACAATTGTACACCACTGATTATATAATTTTGGTAAATCCCGGTAAGAACGAATGATTTTCTTATAATAATCACAAAATAATACTTCACTAGTAGGTCTAACACACAACCTTTCTTCTAACTTTTCTGAGCCACCATAAGTAACCCAAGCAGCCTCAGGAGCAAAACCTTCAACATGATCTTTTTCAATATTAAGCAAAGACTCAGGAATAAACATAGGCATTTGGACATTTTCATGACCAGTTTCTTTAAACTTTTCATCTAATATTTTTTGCATTTGTTCCCAAATCGCATAACCATAAGGGCAAATAATCATACTCCCTTTAACAGAAGAATAATCTACTAATCCAGCCTTTTTTACGACATCTGTATACCAAGAAGCAAAATCTTTATCTCTACTTGTAATATCTTTAACCTCACTCATTTTATTCCTCCACTTTAAAATCAACTAATTCCTTGTTTTCAGTTAAAATCTTATTTACTTTTTCCGTAGCTTTATTTAACTTTTCACTGCAATATTTAGCAAGCTTCATAGCTTCCGTATACTTTTCAATCGCTTGATCAAGTTCTACATTACCACTTTCAAGTTCTTTAACAATAACTTCTAACTCTTTTAAAGCATCTTCAAATGACTTTTCCATCTTATCTTCCTCCTTTTCCATAATCACCAAAAACAAATTGATCTAACATTTGAGAAGGATAAAACCTTCCAAACTGTTTGATATTCTAAAGAATCACTCGGATATTCATGAATTTTCTCTTTCAAACTTTGATAAGCCTCTTTTAATAAAGCTATTCTTTCTCTTAATTTTTCTGTTTCCATATTATTCACCTTCAAAAACTTCTATTTTAATTTTAATACATTTTAATTACTTTGAAAAGACTCATCTAATTTTATTTCTAATTTTCTCATCATTAAAGATATATTTTTATTTTGAACAAATGATTCATCCAAATGTTCTTGAAATGCTAAAACTTGATTAAAATACTCATCTATAGCTTTTCCTTGTTCTTGTTTTAAAATATCAATAATTTGTTCTAAATCACAAACAAGTTCTTCAAGCTTAGACATTTTTTGTTCCAATATATATATTGAATGCTTTTTTTCTACTTGTTCATTTTCACGATATCTAATTAAAGTTTGAACACGTCTTTTTCTTTCTTCAGAATCCTTTAAACGATAATGTTTTTCAACCCCTCTAATTTCTTTTAATCCGAAAAAAATATTTTTCCCATGATAAGCACCATTTGCTATTACGCCAAAAACTAGTAAACCACTAAAAAAATCTACTACACTTGCTGAACCAGGAAAAAAAGGTTTAATAGCAATAGTCAAAAGAAGAAGAAAGCTTAAAATTAAAGGAGAGATACCTTCTCTCATCCAAAGTTCTTTTCTAAATGTTTTTGGATAAGTAAGTAACCCAATACGATAATTTAACTCGACTAACTCTTCCTTAAGAACTGTTATACTACTTTGGTTTTCTTTCATCTCTTGTTCTTTAATTATTTTACTCTCTTCGCATAAAGCCAATTCTTGATAAACTTCTTCTAATCTTTGACTAACTTTTACTGTTTGTTTGCTAAATAAATCATTCATCTACCAAAACCCATCTCCTCTAATTAATTTCTTTTACTTGAGCTTTTATCGATCCTTCATGTAAACGAATATGAATCAAATCATCTACTTTTAAATCTTTAGTTGTCCTCATTACTTTATCTTCTTTAGTAACCAAAGAATATCCTTTTTCAAGTATTCCTAACGGATTAACTAATTTCAAAGTATTAACAAGCATTTTATATTGATGATCACTTTGTAAAATAATATTTTTAATACTATTATACAATGTTTTTTCCTTAAATAATAATTGTTCTTTCTGTGGATTAAATAATCTCATTGGATCTTTTAAAACAAAAGAAGCTTTAATATGATTAAGTTCTAAATGATAATTATCTAATCTTTTAGTAATCTGATTAGTTAAAGATTCGATCATATTATCTAATTTTTGTTCTTTTACTTCATATAAAGATAAAGGATTTTTTAAAATATAAGAATTCTTCACATTATCTAATCTAAGTTTATTCTTATGTAAAGAATTACCAATAAATTCATTTAATCTAATCTCTAATGAATGAATGATATTATTAATCTCACTAACTGTAGGTACAGCCATTTCTGCTGCTCCTGTTGGTGTAGGCGCTCTTAAATCTGCTACAAAATCTGCTATTGTAAAATCTATTTCATGACCTACAGCACTAATAATAGGTACTCTAGCCTCATATATAGCTCTAGCAACACTCTCTTCATTAAAAGCCCATAAATCTTCAATAGATCCTCCCCCACGGCCAACAATTAATACATCAAGATCATATTTTCCACTATCAGCTTCCCGAATTTGTCTAACAATATCTGGTGCAGCATCTCTCCCCTGAACTAAAGCAGGAAATAAAATAGTCTCAGCAATAGGAAATCTTCTTTTAATTGTAGATAGAATATCTTTAATCGCTGCTCCAGTAGGTGCAGTTATAACACCAATTCTTTTAGGAATCTTAGGAATTGGCTTCTTATGAGATTCACTAAACAAACCTTCTTTAGAAAGCTTTTCTTTTAATTTTTCAAATTCAATATATAAAGCTCCAAGCCCATCTACTTCCATTTTATCTACATAAATTTGATAAGTACCAGCAGTCGGATAACAAGAAATACGTCCCTCTACTAATACATTCATTCCATCTTCTGGTTTAAAATTTAAAATAATAGCACTCGAATAAAACATAACTGCACTAATTCTTGATGTATCATCTTTTAAAGTAAAATAAAGGTGTCCTCTTGTATGATTCTTAAAATTAGATATTTCTCCCCTTAAATAAACTTTTCTTAAATATAAATTCTCATCAAAAATATGTTTAATATACTGATTAAGTTCGCCAATACTAATATATTTATCTTCCATATTTAACACCTCTATTTAATAGTTTTTTTACTCTCTCATAATGGTCAGTATAAATCATCATATATTCATTTTCTTTATTTGAACTAATCCTTTTTATTTCATTTCTGACTACATCTAAAGAATAAAGATCAACCATATTTTGAAATTCTCCTAAAACATCCTGACTTAAAAAAGAAAGAAATTCCTTAAAATCAAGATAATAACTTTCTAAAGTAGCTCTCTTCTGAAAATGATCATCATTAAATCTCATTGCTAAAGGATATTTGACATCAAATAAACACATATGATCAAACATCACCAGCTTCCACTCACCTTGAACTTTCCAAAATTCAAAATTTCTAGGATAACGATCACTATTTAAAAACAGAAAATCAAAAAAATACATCCGATAAAAATCAAATTCCATTTCTTCCTGATAAATCGTTAATTTCCTCATCTTACTAAGTAATTCTTGAATATTATTTGTACTTCCTAAAACATCTTCTGCAAGCAAAAAAGAACCATTCTCTTTTAAATCTTTAGACACAGAATAAAAATGATCACGAACTTTAATACTCTCATAAGGAACAACATTTAACTTTGCAAGTCTTCCTAAATCGTAAGCTAAAACCTCTTTTTTTTCATTATCTGGTTTCACATAATAATGAACCCCTTTAGCATAAATATCTCCTACATGTAAAGCATTAGTACTTCTAATAATTTGTCCACTTAACTCTTTGTTTGCCTTAAACATTTTCTTCCTTCACAACTCGATCTAATATCGCATTAATCATCTTTCTAATATTTTCATCACTATATTTCTTAGCAAGTTCAACTGCTTCATTAATCACAACAATATGAGGAGTATCTGTATATTTAAGTTCATATAGGGCTAGTCTTAATATAGCTGCGCCTGTCTTATCAATTCTTGATATATCCCAGTCTTTCATCTTATCATTAGCAAGCTGATCCAATTCATTTTGATAAGTAATAACTCCATAAACCATATCTTTAACAAAATCATTCTCTGCTTCCATATTATCTTTCATAATTTCTTCTATATCGCAGGGAAGTCCATTACTTTTCATTAAATCATATTGATATAAAATAACCATAATTTTTTCTCTTAATAAACTACGTGTTGCCACTTCAAATCACCTGAACTAATTATATTATAATTTGCTAGATAATGCAAGGTAAAGAAAAAGCAAGAATAATACCTTCTTACTTATTTATTGTCATCCCCACTTTTACTCACCAACTCATCTATACTAAAACTAATAAAAACTTATCTATTCAAGTTCTTTAAGTTCAAAAAGAATATTCATTGCCTCCATCGGTGTTACGTGTAAAGGATCTATATCACTTAATTTTTCTCTTAACTGATCTATTTTAGGCTCATCAAAATTCATTGCAAGTTGCTGATTATCCACTTTAATAGTCTTTGCTTCACCCTGTTCATAGCCATCTAAAATATTCTGTGCTCTATCTAACAAATCATCAGGCATTTTAGCCAGTCTAGCTACATGTATACCATAACTCTTATCTGCTGGTCCATTTTGTACTTTATGTAAGAAAGTAATCATATTTCCTTCTTCTTTAGCCGCAACATGTACATTCTTAATATTGAAAAATTCACTTTCCAAACTTGTAAGTTCATGATAATGGGTAGAAAACATCGTCTTACATTTTATATTTTTTGCAACATACTCAAGTATAGCCTGAGCAAGACTCATTCCATCATATGTTGCTGTACCTCTACCAAGTTCATCAAACAAAATAAGACTATTTTTTGTTGCATTTACGATAGCATTTCTTGCTTCTTTCATCTCTACCATAAAAGTTGATTCCCCACTAACTAAATCATCACTAGCCCCAATTCTCGTAAATATTTTATCAATTATTGGTAAATTAGCAGACTTAGCAGGAACATAAGAACCCATTTGTGCCATGATAATAATAATAGCAAGTTCTCGCATATAAGTAGATTTACCACTCATATTTGGTCCAGTAATAAGTAATACATCAGTAGAACTATCCATAATAATATCATTAGGAACATACTCATCTTTACTGACCTTTTCAATAACAGGATGTCTACCCTGAATAATTTCAATTTTATTTTCTTGATTTAACGTAGGTTTAACTAAATGATATTCATCAGCACACATAGCTAAAGCAACTAAAGCATCAATTTCACTAATGACATCAGCTGTCTTTTTAATTTCTAATACTTCCTTTTTAATCCGATTTCTAATCTCATTAAAAAGCTTATATTCTAACTCAAATATTTTTTCTTCAGCATTCAAAATTAAAGCTTCTTTTTCTTTTAATTCTGGTGAAATATATCTCTCATAATTGGTTAATGTTTGTTTTCGCTCCCAACCCCATTCATCACTAACATTAGCTACTTGCCCTTTAGATACTTCAATATAATAGCCAAATACTTTATTAAAACCAACTTTTAAATTTTTAATTCCTGTACTTTCCTTAATCTTAGCCTCAAATTCAGCGATAAAATCTTTACCACCTGAACGAATACTTTTAAGTTCATCCAACTCTTGATTATAACCATCTTTAATCAAATATCCTTCTTTAACACTAATCGGTGGATTTTCATATATACTTTTCTCAAGTAAATCATATAGCTCACGATGAGTATTAATCGTATAATCTAACTTTAATTCTTTTAGAATATCACTAACTCGAGGTAAAACACTTAAAGAATTTTTTATTTGAAGTAAATCTCTGGCATTAAGATTACCACATATAACCTTAGCACATAATCTTTCCAAATCATATACTTGATAAAGTAAATTTCTTAATTCATCTGTCTCAATAAAACCATTATTAAATGTTTCTATCTTGCTATAGCGATCCATTATTTCTTCTTTATTTCTTAATGGATTAATTAACCATGATTTAATCTTTCTTGAACCCATCGCTGTTTTCGTTTTATCTAAAAGCCATAAAAGCGAATAAGTTCTTTCTTTTAATCGTAATGTTTCTACTAATTCTAAATTACGAACAGTATGAATATCCATTTCCAAATAATCACTTTTATTAACAACTTCTACCCTCGAAATATGATGTAAATCTTTAAGCTCTTTAACAACTAGATAATAAAGCAAATGCCGAATTCCTTGTTTTACTCTAACATCTACTGCACTATCAATTAAAGATTCATAACCACTAGTTAAATAATTCTCACTAATTGATACTTCTATCCCATAAGTATTTTTAAGCAAATGAATCAGTTCAGCATCACGATTATTTTCCAAAATAACTTCTTTCATATTTAAATGAAGAAGTTCATTAATTAATTCTTCTTTATGATGAGTAATACTTAAACTTTTAAGTTCTCCCGTAGAAATATCTGCATAAGTAATTAAATACAAATAATTAAGATCAAGTACACTAGCAATATAGTTATTATCATGTTCATTTAAACTTTCTAAATTAACTACACTACCCTTAGAAATAACTTCTACTACTCCTCTTTTTACCGTACCCTTAACCGTTTTAGGATCTTCCAATTGTTCGCAAATAGCTACCTTATACCCCTTAAGAACTAATTTTTCAATATAAGGATTAACACTATGAAAAGGCACTCCACACATAGGAACTCTTTCCTTTAATCCTGCATTCTTACCAGTTAAAGTAAGTTCAAGTTCTCTAGATGCAATAATGCCATCTTCAAAAAATAACTCATAAAAATCTCCTAAACGATAAAACAAGAGTTCATCAGGATGTTCATCTTTAATTTCCATATATTGCTTCATCATTGGACTAAGTTCTTCTCTATTTACTTCACATCTATTCATATTATTGCCTCTTTTACTACAAAACAATTATACCATTCTTCATTTTTTTTGCAAAGAAAAAAATGTAAGTTTACCTTTTTAAACTTACATTAGCAACATTTTCTAAATAACGCCAAGCATGAGGCAGTAAAACAAGACTACCATCTTTATCCATTGTAAAATATCCTCTGCCCGTTTTTTCATCATACCTTAACTGATCCACAAATTTATCTACATTTATCCCAGGATTATCCATATTAAGATGAATAAACATCAAAATGTCTCTTAAGCTATAGCCATCACTTACTTGCACCAAAAACTCATGTTTAACTTCCTTTTTAAAAACTCTAGCTTCACTTACGTCATATATCTTTTGATAACGCAAATTACTTTGTAAAATATCCTTTAATTTATTTTCAATTAAAATAAGTCTCCTTATAATTTCTTGTTTTTCTTGATTTCTTTGCTTTACTGTTTTTAGCCGATCATGGCTAACTAAATCTAAAGCTCGTTCTAATTGTTCTTTTAATCTTAATAAATCATCATAAAACATGATAATCCCTCATTTCTCGCTCTATCTTAACACAAGCCCATATTAAAGTCAAAAAAATGTGGGAATTTAAAGGATCCCACTAATGAAATTTGAAACATTCCCGCCCATACATAAAAAGAATTAAGCTATATAGGCAGGATATAACTATTTGTATAACATCTTCATTATAACACAGATAAGCACAATGTCAATAGATTTTGTTCTTATTACCTGCATTTTTTAACTCATCTATTCTCTCTTGATAATTATCTGACTTACAAACAAAAGAACCACTAACAGCAATATCCAGTTCGGGTACTAATTTTATCGTATCAGAATTAATTCCTCCATCCATTTCAATTTTAAAAGACAAATGATTATCTAAGCGAAATTGAATTAATTCCTGAAGACGATCTTTAGAAGACAAAATAAATTCTTGTCCACCCCATCCTGGTTCTACACTCATAATAAGTACTAAATCTACTAAAGATAAGTAAGGCATTAATTCATATAAGTTAGTATTTGGTTTTATAGATAAACCTACACCAATACCATATTTTCTAACTTCTTCAATAGTTTTTACTACATCTTTTGTTGCTTCCACATGAAAAGTAATATATTTAGGATTTAATTTTGCAAGTTCTTCAATATAAATAATAGGATCAAAAACCATTAAATGAATATCTAGTGGTTTTTGATGGCAACAAAGTAAAGAATGAACTTCAGGAATAGTAAAGTTCTTCACAGGCACAAACCCACCATCCATCAAATCTACATGAATATACTGAGCACTAGTTGCTTCAATAAGTTCTAAAGTCTTCTCTTTACTATTTTTACTACTTAAATAAGATACTGATATTTCCATAAATTCACCTACTTTATAAAATGGCAATAATTTTCATATCGCGAAAATAAAATATTTCCTTTTTCTACTTGCTTCTTTATCTCACAATTTTCTTCTTTAACATGCATACAATTTTTAAATTCACAAGGATAATGAGAAAATTCGATAAAAGAATCTCTTATCTCCTCTTTAGTGTATTGACTCAAATCTAAAGCTGAAAATCCTGGTGTATCTGCAAAAAAAATATCATTTGTCAAAAAGAACTCTGTATGACGCGTAGTATGTTTACCACGACCTAAAGCCTCACTAATTTCTCCTGTTTTCAAATCAAGATGCCCATCAATTTGATTCAACAAACTAGACTTCCCAGCCCCAGTCTGTCCAGTAAGAACTACTGTCTTATTTTTTAAATATTGAAGCATTGGTTTTATATTGGAATTCGTAAAAACTGAATAACCTATTTTTTGATAATACTGAATAATTCTTTCTAAATCCTTCAATTCCTTTTCATCTAATAAATCTAATTTAGTAAAACAAATAACTGGCTCTACTCGTGCTAAAACAATACTACTAATTTGTTTATCTAGTAAATACAAAGATAGATCTGGCTTTTTTACACTACTAATAATTAAAGCCACATCAACATTACTAATACTTGGTCTAACAAGTTCATTTTTTCTTGGATGAATAGCTAAAATATAGCAATTTTCACGATCAATTTCTACGATATCACCAACAAGAGGAGTAAGCCCATCATTCCGGAACTTACCCCTAGCCTTGCATTCATATAACTCTTCACCAACTCTAACAGTATAAGTATTACTTATATTTTTAACGATCATTCCTTCTAACATAAACCACTCTCTTCACAAGGATCTACTTCACCAGTTTCTCCATCCGGTTCTTCAGCCACCCGAATTCTAAATGTCTGTCCCGCTACAACTCTTTGTCCTTCTGGTCTAGACTGATAATAAATTGTACCAGGCTCATAATCACCGGTTTTTACATATTCAATATCTACAGTAAGTTCATAAGTATCTGCAAATTCTTGAATACTTTCTACAGTATAAGTTCCATCAGTAAAATTAGGATAATTAGTAACAATGTTTGGAATATATAAAGTAATATTAGTTCCTGCCGAAACTTTCTCTCCAGCCTCAATAGACTGATCAATAATTACACCATCTTCATAATCATCTTCTTCAGTTTCCTCAACATCACGCCTTTCAATTAAAACGTATAACCCTAAAGTTTCTAATCTACCTTTAACCTCCAAATAACTTTGTCCCGTATAATCTTCTATTTCAATTTGCGTATCTCCAATAGAAACATATAAAGTAATTGTTGTTCCTTCTTTTCTTTCACTGCCAACTGCCGGACTAGTTCTTACTACTCTGCCTTCTTCAATTTCAGCCGAAGAAACCTCTTTTTGTTCATCAGACACAACAAATCCAGCATCCTGCAAAGCATCTATTGCTTCACTTACTGTCATATCACTAACATCTGGAACTTCAATTTGCTTACTACCCGTAATCATTGGAATAAATACGATCAAAGCTGTAATACCTACAACCAAACCAGTAAATATAAATGCTAAAACAATTAATAGCTTATTTTGCTTTTTCAAATCATCACCTGTTATTTTCTTTGCAATAACCTCATCTTCCCCTGATTTCTCTTGTTTTTCTTCTTTATTTTCTTTCTTACTTTCCTTAACCATCTTCATAATTTTGGCATCATCAGTATCTGTTTCTGGATATTTAAAACTAATTATTGCCTCATCTCTTCTGGCATCATCTAAAGAGGTTAGTAAATCCTCATGCATTTCTCTAGCATCATTATATCGATTCTTAGGATTTTTAGCAGTAGATCTTTTAATGATATTAACGATACTATTTGGTACATTAGGAATCTTTTCTCTAATATCAGGAATAGGCTCTTTTAAATGTTTAAGAGCAATTTCCACTGCATTATCACCTTTAAAAGGAAGTTCTCCCGTTAAGAGTTCATACATCACAATACCCATCGAGTAAATATCACTTTGTAAAGTTGAGCCTTGTCCACTCGCTTGTTCTGGAGGCAAATAATGAACACTACCCATAACAGAATTAGTCTGGGTTAATTGTGTGGCATTCATTGCCATTGCTATACCAAAATCTGTTATTTTAACTAGCCCGTTTTCTAAAATCATAATATTTTGAGGTTTAATATCTCGATGAATAATATACGAATCATGAGCAGCAGCCATACCATCGGTAATCTGAAGCATAATATCAACAGCTTCACTAAGAGTTAATTTCCCTCGCTTTTTAAGTAAATTCTTTAAATGTTTGCCTTCAATATATTCCATGACAATATAATATTCGCCATTATCTTCACCTACATCATATACTTCTACAATATTAGGATGAGTTAAACTAGATGCTGCTAGAGCTTCTCTTTGAAATCTTCTTACAAATTTCTCATCATTAGATAAATCCCCACGAAGCACCTTAACAGCCACATTACGATCCAATATGGTATCATATGCTAGATAGACATTAGCCATCCCACCTTCACCAATAGACTTGATGATTTGATAACGATCGCTAATCTTTTGACCCTTCATAATCATGATTCATGACTCCTTTCGTTAATCACTAAATACGCAATAGAAATATTATCCGTACCCCCTCTAGCATTACATTTTCTAATCAATTTACTTACTTTTTCCTCTATTTCTAACTCTGGATCATTAAGTACTTTTTCAATTTGTTCTTTAGTAAGCATATTCGTTAATCCATCGCTACAAAGTAATATTGCATCAAATGTCATATCAACAACATCAAATATATCTAACTCAACAGTATTCGCCGCCCCTAAAGCTTTCATGAGCACATTTCTTTTCGGATGAAACTTAGCTTCTTCTTCTGTTAAATTTCCTGCTTGAACTAACAAATTAACTAATGTATGATCCTTAGTAACTTTATGTAACTGTCCTTTTTTCATGACAAATCCCGATGAATCACCAATATTACCAAAAATGAGATAATCATGAGTAAGAAGTGCTACCACAATAGTTGTTCCCATTCCCATTGAATCAGGATTATTATTCGCATACTCTAAAATATTTTTATTAATTTCATTAACATTATCATTTAACCAATTCACAGCATCCAATTTAGATCCAATACTAGATATTTTATTAAATCTACTTCCCAAAGCCGTAATTGCCATTGAACTAGCTACTTCCCCTTTTCTATGACCACCCATTCCATCACAGACAATCATTAAATACTCATTATTTGCATTTTTAAGAATAGTAACCGAATCTTCATTATGTGTCCTTACTCTTCCGGTATCTGTTAAATAAAATGACTTCATTTATTCCTTCTCCCTCTTAATTGACCACAAGCTGCATCAATATTTGTACCAAACTCTTTACGAATGGTAACATTGATTCCTTCCTGCTTTAATGTATCATAAAATCTATGAATTTTATTTTTACTACTTCTTGCAAATTCTAAATGATTAGTTTCATTATAAGGAATTAAATTAACATAAATATTCATTCCCTTAAATAAACTAGCTAACTCTTTAGCAGCCTCTACACTATCATTTACATTATTAAGCATAACATATTCAATAGTTACTCGTCTACTTGTAACTTGCAAATAATAAGAAATTGCCTCAATTAACTCCTTAATACTATACACTTTATTGACAGGCATAAGCTTACTTCTTAATTCATCATTAGGAGCATGAAAAGAAATAGCTAAATTAATTTGAATAGGTAAAGAAGAAAGTTCATAAATTTTAGGAACTAATCCACAAGTAGAAACCGTAATATGTCTAGCTCCAATTTGGATTCCTTTAGCATCATTAATAATAGAAATAAACCGAACAACCTCATCATAATTATCTAATGGTTCACCAATACCCATAATAACTACACTACTAATACGCACCCCTGCATCTTTTTCAATAGCAAGAATTTGTTCTACCATCTCATAAGCTTCTAAATTCCTTACTTTCTTAAGTCTACCAGATTCACAAAACTTACATCCCATATTACAGCCAACTTGACTAGAAATACATATGCTCACCCCATAATCATGCATCATAACTACGGCTTCAATAAATTCATGATCATGCAAACGAAACAAATATTTTTTAGTAAGTTCATCTTCTTGTTTCTCTACAATTTCGATAAAACTTGTATCAAAATTTTGTTTTAATTGATCCCGAACCTCTTTTTTGATATTGCTAAACAAATCAATAGAAAACACTCTTTTTTGATAAATCCATTCATAAACTTGAGTTGCTTTAAACTTCTTTTGACCAATACCAAGAAAATATTCTTCCAAATCTTTTTTTGTTATCCCAAATAAATTACTCATCAAAATCACCTAAATCTGAAAAACTAAATTGATAATCATAAGAACCATCTAAAGCTGTAACAGATGCACCAGTAAGATATGTACCATCTACACTTACACTTAAAGTATAACGATTTATGCCATCTTCTGCATAATAAACAGAATAATCACGATTCTCCGTAGTATCTTTCGTTAATACTAAAATATTCATAATATCAAATAAATGAGCAAAATCAAGATATTGCATATCCACTCCTTGATATAAATCAGTTACAAGAACTTTTTCATTTCCATTAAATTGATAAACTCCAGTATAATCAACATAATATCTTACTGTTTCATTACCCAAACTAGTTTGATAAGTTTTATATCCCTCTTCATAAGTATAATATTTAATACCTTCAAATAAATAAGTATCACTACCCACTGTTATATCATAAGTATATCGATAAGTATGATTAAGTATTTCTTGCTGCATCGCTTCAATAGTTTGAGGTACTTTCACATCTTCTTCTGGCTCATTTTCTACTGGTTCATTTACAGAATTATCTTCTTCTACTGGTTCATAATCTTTAGTAATCGCTGATGAAATAGCCAAAAAGATAAACAAGACAGCAAAGAATATTGCCCAATAAATTAGTTTAAGATAAGCTCTTCCTTTAGGAGTAGACTTCATCTTTTGATGCCACTTCCTAAATTTTCCTATTTCTTTTTTCTTCTTTTCTTTCTTCATATATACTCCTAACAAATCACACTTCTTTTTAACTCTTCATGATTAACCCCATTTAAATAATCACGAACACTCATCTCTTTTTTTCCAAAAGGTTTTAATCTAGTAACATAATACACTTTATCAGAACAATTTATGCCTATTGCATCTTTTTTAATATCACTGATAACACCCACATCCCCTAAAGCATCACTTCCAACATAACCTTCCAATACTTTTACTTCTTCTCCATTTAAAGTAAAATTAGCTAAAGGATGAGAATAAAGTGCTCTTACTTGATTATATATCTCAATTGCTTTCTTACTAAAATCAAGATGTTCATCTTCTCTTTTAATAATTTTTGCATAGCTTGCTTCTTCTTCATTTTGTTTTACTCTCTCATTTACTCCATTAATTATACTAGGAAGTACTTCTTCTAATAAACTACTACCCAACTTACTTAGTTTTTCGCCCAATGAATCTTTAGTATCTTCATGAAGTATTGGTATACTTTTTTTACTAATCATATCTCCAGTATCTAAATGAACATCCATATACATAATCGTAACCCCAGTTTCCTTTTCTCCATTCATAATAGCATGTTCAATTGGAGCTCCACCCCGATATTTAGGTAAGAGTGATGCATGAACATTAATACAACCTAATCTAGGAATATCTAATACTTCTTTAGGAACAATTTGCCCATAAGCACAAGTAACAATTAAATCAGGATGATAATTTTTAATTTCCTCATAATCTTCTCTTATTTTAATTGGTTGAAAAACAGGAATATTGGAATTTAATGCTTCTTCCTTAACTGGTGAAGGGGTAAGTATTTTCTTTCTTCCTACTAGTTTGTCAGGTTGAGTTACAACTAAAACAACATTTGTCTGTTTCATTAATGTATCTAAAATAGGACAAGCGAACTCTGGTGTCCCCATAAAAACCGTTCTAATCATTTACATATCACCATAATCATTTTATCAAATATTTAAAGTTTAGTCTATTCTAGCAACCAAAAAGCTGCTTATCCATGTCAAGATAAACAACTTATTTACATTTAATTTACAACATAAGGATTAGATGTAGTACCAATACCTGATAAAGGAACATCTGGTCGTAAATTGATAACTGATCTAATGCCATATGTAAGATTTGTTCGATAATCAAAAAGATTACCAAAATTAGTCATAAAAAACACATAAGCACGGTTATTATTAAAATAAGATGGTGTCATCGTCCAATATGAAGCTTCTGTAAACAAATAATTATTAGTAACTTCATCATCCCAAGGTATTCCACCCATAACCAACTCATCTGCAGTTATAAGTCCAACTGGATAAGTTAATGCATGATTCCCTTTAATACTAGAAGAAACAGTAAATAAATCATTAGTATTACTACATTTAAAAGTTGGAACAACATTATTAGTAGTTTGCAGTCTTTCAAATGCACTATAATTATGATTACTTCCCGTACTACTCCATGAATACCCACTAGCCATATTTCGATCACTGCAGAAGCCTGCATCTACACTAATATAACTTGAATAATTAGATAAATTAGTTTAATACCAGTTATCCAGTACTGATTTAATCGAACTATTATTACTATTACCATGTTGACTGCTAGTGGTATACATAAATCTTCTTATAGACCCATCTCCATTAATTCTTATAATTCGCCAATAAAATCCACCAAAGCTCACCCAATTATCAGTTGGATTTCCAGCAAAATAATATGTAATTCCATCATCGTCATCAGCTTGATAAATAACTCCTGTTGTAGTTTCTTCTATTTTTGAAGAAGTAGTTAAAGGAAGATCTCTAACTCTAATATCCTTATTAGCCATAATTGTGCTACAAGAAGTAGCGTAAGCGAATGAGTACTACTGTCATAATTTAAAGTAATACTATCATCTCTAACACCATTAACCTCACAATAACTTTCTTGAGTTAAATTATATTGTCCTTCAGGAAGAATATCAATTGATTTCCCATCTAAGTACATAGCTACTGCATTAAAATCTGCTAATGAATAGTTAATCGTACCACTAACAATAGGCATATCAGCTACACTTCTATACTTTGCCCTCGTAAAAGTAAGAATTATTGCACTTATCACTAATACAGCAATAACTCCAATGATAATACATCTTTTCAAATAACTTCTTTTTAATACCTCAAATTCCATAACTCTCTTCCCTTCATGAAATATAGCCAACACATATAATATATCCATATGGTTATTCGGTTATACAGTCAAGCAAATATTTTTATCTTATGTAAAATTAAATTAGAGGTCAATTATGAAAATAGAAAGATTAAAAGAAATAAGAGAAGATAAAGATCTTCTCCAAAAGGATATTGCTAAAATATTAAATATTACTCAAGTCCAATATTCTAGATATGAAACAGGTTTAAGAGTAATACCAGTATATCACTTAGAAAAACTAGCTCTATTTTATCACACATCTATTGACTATCTAATTGGACTTACAGACGAAAGAACACCATATCCAAAAAGTATATTAAGCAAAAAATAACATTTTGCTTTTTATATGGAAAAAGCCAAAAGATAAACTTTTGACTTTAAATTTCATCTTATACCCCGACAGTTTTTTATTTATAATATAAAAAGTATAAACATCCTTGTCTATACTTTCT
>CALVQO010000016.1 GCA_944358145.1 uncultured Bacilli bacterium
ATGCAAATTTTATCAATTAAAATCTGCACTTCTTATTTGTTTAGTGAATTTACAATTTACTTTTGAAATTCACCAAAAATGGCTGTTTTAACAGTTAAAAAATATAAATATGTAAAAGATGAAAACGGAAACAAGATAAAAGTTGAAAAAACAAAAGAAGAATGGGACAAAGAGACTAAAAAAGGTACCGCTATTTATTACTTTAGTGATAGATACGAGTTAAATGGCAAAAAAGTGCCTTACCGATCAAAATTATATGAGAAAAAACGTGATGCAGAAGCTGATAGAGGGTTATTTCTTAATGATCCAATTAAATATATACAAGAACATAGCAAAAAAGCAAAAAATAGATTGGTAACAAGCGTTGTGGTAACTGATGTTACCAACAAATGCCTAAATGATTATTTTAATGATTTTGTTGAATATTTGAATGTGTATAAGGCTGGTGGTACTGCTTACTCTTATAAAAAAAATTACTTAAACCATATTAAAGATAAATTAGGGGATTTAGATCCTCGCGATATAAAAGAAGCTCAAATTTATGAATTTCATAATCAAATAGAGCAACTTGGACTAGCATATGAAACTAGATGTCATATACATACTACACTTAGTGAATTTTTAAAATACTTAATAAGCGAAGGCATCATTTTATTCAATTACGCAAAAGCAGTTGGTAACTTCAAAAAAACTGTTAAAGAGAAAACTGAAATTAAGGATTCTAGAACCTTATATCAAACTTTAGATGAGTACAATTTTTTTATAGATAATGTAGACGATGAATTTTGGAAAACCTTTTTTAATTTCTTATTTTGGCATGGGATTAGAAAAGGAGAACAACAAGCGTTACAATGGAAAGATATTGATTTCGAGAACGAAACAGTTTATATTCATAATAGCGTCGGAAGAAATAAAAATGGTGGACCTCAAATAAATGCTACTAAAAATTACAAAAAAAGATTGATTTATTTAGCAGAACAATCCATTATCCCTCTTAAAAAACTATACTTATTTTGTAACAAATTAGATGGGTTTAATGAAAACTGGTATGTTTTTGGTGGTGAAACCTTTATAAATAGAAACAAAATAGATCGAGCTTTAGAAAAATATTACATTCAATTAAAAGAAAAATATCCAGAAAAAGAAATTCAAGTACTTTCACATCATCAATTTGGCAGGCATTCACACGCCACTTATTTATTGAATATTGGTTTTGAATTACCTGATATTTATAGAATTATAGCTTTACGTTTAGGAGATACTGAAGAGGTTATAAGAAGCACTTATGCACATCCTGATGAGAAAATAAATAACGATAAAACTAGAGAAATTTTAAAAATGAAGGGAGGAAATGTTACGTAAATGTTACGTAAATAACAAATAATAAATAGAAAACTCCGTAAATACGGAGCAAAAAACATATTGGGGCGAGATAAGGGAGTCGAACCCTTGCATAACAGAGCCACAATCTGCCGTGTTAACCACTTCACCAATCCCGCCATTTGAACATTATTAGAATACCAAACTTTTTAGAAAAAATCAACAGTTTTATGCATTTATTCTTATATTTTACTCATAATATTACAGATGTGATATGAAAAATAGAAGTATTTGGTTAAATGAACAAAGTAAAAACTTTCAAAAAATAAATCAAGATATAGAAGTTGATGTTTTAATTATTGGTGGTGGTATTACTGGTTTATCTACATTGTTAGAGCTTCAAAATAGTAATTTGAAAACGATTTTGGTTGAACGAAATACATGTGGATGTGGTGTAACTAGCAGAAGTACAGCCAAAATTACTTATTTGCAAGAAAAAATACTCATGAATATTAGAAAATCAAGTGTTGATGAGGCAAGTAAGTATTTGGAGTCGCAAATTTACGCTATGAACCGATTAAAAGATATTATCTTAAATAATAATATTCATTGTGATTTAAAACAAGTCTCTTCATATTTGTTTACAAATCAAGAAGAAAATATAACTAAATTAAATGAGGAATATGATTTTTTAATTCTAAATCATGTTAAAGTAGAAAAAGCTAAGTTGGATATTGTTGATCATCTTCTTGCTTTAAAAGTTGATGATACTTATACCTTTCATCCTTTAAAATATATCAATTATCTTAAAAGTATGATGAGTAATGTTATTTATGAAAATTCAAAGGTAGAAAAAATTGATAAACCTGATGAGTATTATTATACTACTATAAATGGGCATATTATTAAAAGTAAATATGTTGTACTTGCTACACATTATCCTTATTTTTTAATTCCTTTTCTAATGCCTTTTAAAACCCATGTTGAAACTTCCTATATAGGTGCTAAAGAAGTTAAAAAGGTTCAAGATATCAGTGCGATTAATATTGATAAGCCTTGTATATCTATGCGTTATTATCAAGATGGGAAGAAAAATTATCTTATTTATTTATTTCAATCTTTTGCATCTTGTAATATTAAAAGTATTAAAGATAACTTCGATGAATTAAATAAAGAGTATCATTTTGATTATATTTGGAGTAATAAAGATATTATTACCAATGATTATATTCCTTATATTGGAAGGATTTATAAAGGTGATGATACTTTACTTATTGCGTGTGGTTATAATACTTGGGGGTTTACTAATGGATGTTTAGCAGGAAAAATACTTGCTGATCTTATTCTTAAAAAAGATAATCCTTATATTTCTTTATTTGCTCCTCATCGAAGAATTAATTTTAATCAAATTATTAGATTACCTCTTGATTTAGGTTGCAGTATAAAAGCAATTATTAAAAGTACAAAAGGAAATGTGAATAACTCTAAAGTTATCTACAAAAAAATGAATGGAAAAAGTGTTGCTATTTATCGAGATTCAAAAGGAAAAGAACATATTGTTCTTAATAAATGTCCACATATGAAATGTGGTTTGGTATTTAATGAAGTGGAAATGACTTGGGATTGTTTATGTCATGGCTCGCGGTTTACATTGGATGGTAAATGTATTGAAGGTCCTAGTAATTACGATATTGGTTTTAAATAAATTAGTTAGTAAAGACTTAGGTTTTTTTACTAGCTTTTTTTGTTGAACAAGAAGTTATTGTCAATAAGCTATTTAAAAAGAATACTTAAAAAGTATTCATATCTTAAAAATTTAATATTTCCCTTTATATGTAGCTTCGTTTAGATGACATGTTGGAATAAATCCAGGTTGGGATGCAATAACATCAGGTATTCTATTAACTATATCTGCACAAGTTAGTTTTACTGTGTCGGGTTTATTAATTACTAAAGTAGTATTAGGCTCGCCATATACTGTCCATTCATTTTTATCAAAATCTTCCTTACTATAAACTTTACCTATACATTCAGCTTCAATTGTAATTCCTTCTTTTGTTTCAATAGTTGTAATTGCACTCATACCTGTGGCATTTCCGGCAGGTATATCCATATTTAGGGTATCACTATGCAAATCTAATTCATTTGTTGTCGGTACACATTTTTGAGTGATTTTTAATGGTGTTAATTTCATTTTATCAGCGATCCAGCTGGCGGCATTCCACATATATGAAGCATTAAATTTTCTTTGGTCTATTAAATCTTGTCTTTCTTTTTCACTAATATTATCAGCAGCAGCAATTTTTTCATCAAATTCTTCTAAAGTTAGACCTGCTCCATGAGCTTTAGCTAAAGCAATTCCATAATCTTCTACATTATAAGAACTACTTCCTTTGATTTTCGTTATTTCATGAGTTGATGCAGCAAGATTAGTTATTAGGCTACCCCAAAATATATCTTGATATCCACATCCTGTTATCGTTACCCCATAAGATTTAGCTAAAATATCTAATTCTTTAAAAAGGGTGGGATTTGAACTTTCAGCATAAAAACATTCTTCTGCACTAGTAATTACATTTACTCCATTAATAATACAAGTTCTTAGTATATCTTCTATATCATTTAAATAACTTAAAGTGGTGATAATAGCTATATCCGGCGTAGTATCTTTTAATAAAGTATCTAATTTATCCACATGATTAATTATTATTTCTTTTTTCTCCGTATCCATAACTATTCCAATATCTTGGCTAACTTTTTCGGGATCTATATCAACAGCTCCTATAATTTTCCCACCTAATTCTTCAACATATTTCATGATATATTTGCTCATTTTTCCACAGCCAATTTGGAAGGCTCTAATTTGTTTCATTTAAATCTACTCCTTCTTCTCTTATCATATCAGCAAATTCTACTTTAAAGCGCTCTACTTCTTTTTTTCTTGCATCTTCATAAATATTCTTGGCATTGCATATTGCTTTATAAAAATGTTTTAAAGTTACTGTTTTTTTATTATCATATAAAGCATAGGTAAAAGCATTGGATACTATGGTTAAACAAATATCAGGATAGCGTGAGGCTATTTCATATACTCTTTTGTATTCATCTGTCATTTCAACGATAAAACGCATGATTTTTTCTTTTACATAGTCGGTATATTCACATTTTACATTGGTTGTTGCTTCTATTTTAGGAAGTGTACCCATTAATATTTGGACTGTTGTGTCTTTGTCGGTTTCTAATACTTCTATTTTCTGGAAACGTCTTAAAAAAGCTCTATCTCTTAATATGTATTGTTCATATTCTTCGGTTGTGGTTGCTCCGATCATCTTGATTATTCCTCGATCTAATCCAGCTTTTAACATATTAGCAAAATCCATTCCTCCAGTTTTATTTACTAATAAATGGGTTTCGTCAATAAAAACAATAGTGTCTTTTTTATTTGCTAATTCTCTTACTAATAGATCAACTCTATTTTCTGATTCGCCATTACTAGTAGTATTTCCAATTAAACTAGAAATATTGATTTTAATAATTTGATAATTTAATAAAACATCTGGTACATATCCTTTTATTATTCGATAGGCTAATCCTTCAACAATAGCAGTTTTACCTATTCCCGGTTTACCTACTAAAAGAGCACTTTTCTCAGGTGTTAAAAGAGTTAAAATTACTTGTTTAATTTCACTGTCTCTACCTATAGCAGGATCAGTAATATATTCTTTATCTGTTAAATTTTCTCCATATCGCTCTAACATACTTATTTCTTCCATATCATCACCTATTCTATTTTTATTATATCATTATTTACTAAAAATAAAAAGTAAATCCAGAGCGATTTACTTTATTTCTTTTATCCATAACCCATGCAAGTTGCAATATGCATAAGCAGATATAATTTCTTCATCTTCTAATAGAGCAAAATTAGCAATAGGTTCATCATGAGGCTTTAAATTCACTCTTTTTACTCCTTTAGTTGTTTCTAAATAAATCCATTCAATGTAATGCTCTTCTTCCATTGGATGAAGAACTTCTCCAATTGTAACTTTTACTACATGATCATTTATTTCTACTACTGGTATATGCTTTTCTGTAGCAGCTTCTGTAGTATTTGCTGTTAATACATCCATATCTGTACCACAACAAATTGGTGTTACTCCGGAATCATTAATCATTTCAATTAAATTGCCACAACGACGACATAATAAAAATTTTCTTTTCATTATAAGCTTCATTCCTTTCACTTCGTTCAAGGCACACATAGGTATGAAAACCTTGAACTAAATTTATTTTAATTTTATAATATCAGTCTTGAAGGAGTGTGTACTACAAAGCACGGTAGGAGGAGTTGCAGACTTCCTGTAACTCATTATGGATTAAACCAGCATTTTAAGCAGTGCAAATGTAGGTGTTTCAAGCACACATAAGTAGTCCTATCAAGGCTGTAGATTAATCATTGACTTTAGTTAATTCTTAGTGTTACCTACATAGACAACTCACTCCTTCAAAAATATTTTTTGAAAGGAATGAGTTTATTTATGGAAGTTATTTATCCAAAAGCATGTGGTGTTGATGTGCACAAATCTTTTATTGTCGCTGTTATTTGTGATTCAACTGGACCATTGCCTAAATATTACAAAAAACGTTTCTCTACCTTTAATAATCAATTAATCTCATTTAGAAATTGGCTACTTGATAACAACTGCCAAAATGTATGTATGGAATCTACTGGAAAATATTATATTCCTGTCTATAACGCATTAGAAGGTTATATTTCTAACCTCGTCGTTGCTAATCCTAAATGGGTCGCTGTTATTAAAGGTGAGAAAGACGATAACAAGGATGCGAAATGGATCGCAGACTTGTTCAAATTAGGTATTGTTCGCTCTAGTTTTATTCCACCTAAAGATTTTAGAATCTTAAGAGAATATACTAGATATCTTTACAAACTTACCTGTAATAAAACTTCTGAGAAAAACAGATTTACCAATGCTCTTACTGTTGGTAATTGCAAACTTGATATGGTTTTTACTGATATCTTTGGTAAATCTAGTGGGGACATTATCGAAATTATTTTAAATAATGACTCTTTCTCAGATAAAGATATTATAAGTTGTTTACACAAAAATTGCAAATCTTCTCATGAAGATATCCTATCATCTGTTACAGGTATTTCTTTTACTCATGAACAAAAACTAAGAATTAAATTTGTCAAAGATCACATCGATTATTTAACTAATCGAATTAATGAATTAAGAGATATTGTTGATACTCTAGTTGTTCCTTATGAAGATTATATTACTCTTCTTATGACTATTCCTGGTATTGATAGAAACTCTGCAATTTCCATTCTTTCTGAAATAGGCACTGATATGTCACAATTTTCTAGTCATTACAAACTTACTTCTTGGGCTGGTCTTGCTCCTGGTTGTAATGAATCTGCTGGTAAGAAAAAATCTGTTAAAATTTCTCGCGCTAGAGTTTATCTTAAGCCTTGTTTAGTTGAGGTCGCACATTGTGCTGTTAAAGATAAATCCAATTCTTATTATGCCAATAAATTTAACAAAATTTCTAAACGCCGCGGAAAGAAACGTGACACCATTGCCATTGCTAGAAAGATTTTAGTTGCTATCTATCACATGTTATCAACTGGTGAGGCTTGGAATCCAACGGATTTAGCTTCAAATGAAACATCTGATAAAGATAGACTAAAATATACCAGGAACAACTTCAAACAATCTCTTAAACATTTAATATCTTTAGGTCTTACATCTGATGATTTAATTGATTTAATTAAACAACAGAATGCCAAACTCGAATAGTTAAAATTTTAACTTTAACTTGGGATAAGAGAAAGTCTGCCCTTTTTTAGTTTTTTCTCTAAAATAAATTTGCTTTTATTTTTCAGATTACTTCCCTCCAATATAAGATTAACAAAAATTAAAGAAAAAAGCTACCTTAATATGATAGCTTTACATTATTTTTTAATTTAAGTTTTCTATAGCGATTAAATTACATCTATTAAATATTTCTTCTATAGACTCTTCTGTTATTTCATTTAAAGATTCATGATATTGAAAAATGAATTTATAATTGTTTCCTGTTACTAGATTAACTGCTAAATTTTTTGCTATTTTTACTGTTGATGTATCTTGAGTACCGGGAATATTTAATGTTACATCAATATATGTTTCCTCATTACTCTCTTCAATATTACTAATATTGTAAATTTTGGTAAATTCGTGTATTACTTGATTTTCTTCTTTATTTTCCAATAATATTTGTCTATTTTCTTCTGATATGTATACATTTTTTTCGATATCAAAAGAGTCTATGTATATCTTTTTATCTTTTAAATCTTCAATTAATCGATTTAATATATCTTTATTCCATGAAAAATTCTTTATATTATAGTCCAAATAATATCCATTGTTATAATTTTCTAAATCAATATTTACTTCAATATTATTTATATCAGGATAAATATATTCAATTTTTATTGTGTTAGTTAAAGTATTATCAATAATTATGTTATATTTACCATATAAGGTTAAATCATTTGACATTGCTAGCTCTTTGGTTACACTTTGAGTTTGGTCATAAGGACTATCATAAATAATTTCCGTATTAGCAACTTCTATTGCCCCTAGTGATAAACCAACTCCTGATAATATAACTATTACAATGATTTCTCCTAGAACATGACCTGCTTTAATCTTTTTATTTAAAACAAAATAAATACCTAATTCTAAAAGTAAAATTCCTGCTAAAAATAAAGCGATTAAGAGTAAAAATATACCATAATAAGTAACTCCTTTAATTAATAAATATATTCCTAATCCTAGAGCAAAGGCCATACCAATTAAATAGCAAATTACACCAAATAAACACATGATTACAATTATTTTTAAGAAAAATATACAGATATTTACAATCATGTCAATAAGACTTGTTCTTTTTGGTGATGATAAAGTTACATTATCTTCTTTTCTTTCTTTTTCTTCTTTATTTTTTATTTTGTCTTTTTTTTTAGAATTTTCAGATTCTACTTCATTAACTATTTTTTCAGAAAAGCCTTGAAAATATCTTCTTTGCATAATTTTAATAAATAGAACTACTGCTAAAATAAAGTAAGATAATTCAATAATAAAAGACCAAATTCCATAAAATATATTCGATATTGGAGATGCTAAACCATTAAATATATACCATCCTAAATCTTTTACTAACAAGAAAGGAATCTTACATAGTAATATTAATAAGATAATTAAGCCTATTTCAATAATAATTTTTAAAATATCTTTACCACTTTTATTACTTAATTCATTTAAGAAATGATCTAATGCTAATGATACTTTATTAATGAAACGATTTATATAATTATTATCTTTTTGTTTTACTTTGTAAGCTGCAAGTAAATCATTTACTATCTCATTAATATCTCCTAATTCTTTTACTGCTTCTTCCTCTGTTAGACCGCGACTAACTTTTTCTTCAATATATCCAGCATATTCACTAATAATATCATCTATTTCTTTATCTTCTAATACATCTAATTCTTTTCTTAGTTTATTTAAAAATTCTTGCTTTTTCATTTTTTAATACTCCTTTCAATAAAATCATTTACACTTTTAGAAAATTTTTGCCATTCTTTTAGCTCCTTATCCATTATTTCTAAACCACCTGAGGTAATATGATAATACTTTCGAATTGGACCTTCACTAGATTCTTTTGTGTAAGTTTCAAAATAACCTTCATTGGTTAATCTCTTTAAGATAGGGTAAATAGTTCCTTCACTAACATCAACTACTTTGCTTACCTTTTCTACTAATTCATAACCGTACATGTCTTTTTTTTCTACCATTACTAGAATTAGTAGTTCTAAAACACCTTTTTTAAATTGAGTATTAATATTATCACCTCTTTCGCTTATATTTTATATCTACTACTATGTATTGTCAAGTACTAAATAATACATATATTTATATTCTTGTCAATTTGTGGTAAACTATTAATGTTAGGATGGTAAGAAATGAAAGCAAAAAGTTTAATTGTATTAATGGCAGTTGTTCTTTTATTACTTGTTTATAGTATGGTTTGCTATCATATATTGAATGATAGAATAGAAATTAGTACTAGAAATACAATTTCCAATTATTTTAGTACAAATATTCCTGAAGTTACAACTTATCAATTTTTACAAGCTGTTAGTGAAAAAGAAAATACTTTTCAAGTTTTTGTAAAAGCAGAAAATGATTATTATACTTTTAATTTTAGTATTAATAACGAAAGATATCAGATTCAAAGTGTAGAGTTAGGAATTCCTAGTTATATTAGTTAGCTCTTGTATTTATTTTAAAAATATATTATACTTAAGTTGTAAGCGTTAGGGAAACAACCTAATGCCTACTTGAATGTTCAGCATTGGTTGCTATCTCAAAGACCAATGCTATTTTTATTATTCTTGGTAAAATTACTTTTAACCGAACCCTCATACTTTACTCACCTCAATTCTACAACCACCCCCCTTAAGGATAAAAGAAGTAAAACATAGAAATGGAAAAGAACAAAGGCATGCATTGTCCCTAACGCTAAGACTATATTATGAAGTATAGTACTTAAAAAAACAAGAAAAAGTGTTCGACAAATTCCGATGAATTGTGACATCTGTGGCGAAAATAAAAAGAACCAAGATACTTTCTTGATATTCTTATTATTTGTTTGGTGCTTTTTCATTACTTTTTAGTGTTTTGGCTAATTCTTTGTATATCTTTACTATACGTATTAGTATTTCTTTGTTATCAATTACTAATTCATTACAGGCAATAAGGGTTGCTAATCCGTTTGCATATAGCCAAACATTCATAAATAGCGTTTTGGCTTCTTCAAACGATAAACTATGTTTGTTTACTAAATTGATAATTGTTGATTGATTCCATTTTTCATTTAATACATCATCAATACTTGTCCATTTTAAATTATTTGATAAGAACATACATTTAAAATAATTTTTGTGCATTTGTGCAAATTCAATGTATGCTACACATACAGTAATTAATGCATTTTTATTGTCTACTCTTTTCATGATAAATTCATCATATTCTTTTTTTATGATATCATTAACATCTGTTTTTAATTCATCTAGACTTTTGTAAATACGATAAATTGGTTTGGTAGATATACCTGCATTAGCTGCTAAATCTCTAGCGTTAATACATTCTAATCCATCTTTTTCTACCATTTTAATTGCGATTTTTAATAATGTTTTTTTGTCAATTATACTTTTTCCAGCCATTTTCACCACCCTTTTCTAACATTGGTAACTTACGTTATCATTATATCATATATCCAGTTTTTGTCAAATTAAAACAAATACATAAGTACTTGTTTAATCTTTTTTTACTTTAATGATAAATTGATAAACATCATTTAAATCAGTTTCCTCTAAAGAAATATTAAATCCTTTATCTTGTAAATTATCTTTCATCTCTCTTATTGTGTTAATCGCTGTTTTTAAGTCTATTCCTAACTTTTCTTCTTGTTTTTGTTCATAGTTTGGATCTAATGTATCAATTAAATTAACTGGATCAAATATTTCATCATCTTTTTCTATTATACTTGGATTTGGTGTTGGTCCAAAGTTAGTATTTAAATTAGGATTTTGTACTGAACGTGTTGGCTCTGGATCCATTTTTGGTTCTTCTACTATAGGTTTTGGTTGAGGGAGTTCAATATTAAGTGTTGGGGTTTTTAATATTGGTTCTTCCATATTCATGTTTACTTTTTCGTTTTCTAGGAAATTAAAGAAATTGTTTTTAGAATCATTTCTTGCTTGTTCTACAGGAATGACATCAGGATTAAACATCTTTTCCCGTTCGATTTCTCTTAACTTACGAGCAATATCACTTTCTTCATTAACACTAGGTATTTCTGTTGCTTCTTTTCTTATGGCATCAATATCTATACTTTTTACTAGTGGAACATCAGTATCATCTTCATCATCTTTTGGTGGTTCATTTAATTTTTTTAATTCATTGTCTAAATCTCTTACTGTCATTCGTTCATTAATAATTCTTTTTAACCACTTTCTTTGTTCTTCATGAGTTGGTAATACTAGTAAACTTCTAGCATGACGTTCGCTAATTTGATTATTGATTAATGCTTTTTGTACTTCTTCATCTAAATTTAATAATCTTAGTTTATTGGCTATAGCACTTTGAGATAAGCCCATTTTTTTAGCTAATTCGGCTTGAGTTAAATAACCTTTATCTAATAAATTTTTATAACTTCTTGCTTCTTCGATTGGGGATAAGTCTCTTCTTTGAACATTTTCCACTATAGCTACTTCAGCACTTTTATTATCATCAATGTTAGCTATAACTGCGGGAACTTTAGATAAACCTGCCATAGTAGCAGCTTTATATCTTCTTTCTCCTGCTATAATTTCATATTTGTCTTCTACTCTTCTTAATACTAATGGTTGAATTATACCATGTTGTTTTATTGAACTTGCAAGTTCTTCTAAACCACGATCATCAAAATTAAGTCTTGGTTGAAAACGATTCGGTATAATTTCATCAATTGGTATTTGTAATATTGTTTGTTCTAAATTCACTTTTATCAGCCCCATTTGCTTATAATTAATTTTAACATCTTTTCCTATCTTTTTCAACTATTCATCTTCTTAAGAATTAAAAAATACATTGTTTTAATCTTCAATGTATTTTTAGTTTAAACTATCAAACAAGCCTGTATTTGCTAAATTAGGATAATATTTGATTATTTCCTCTTTTAAATATAAGCCTTTTTCATATAACTTAGGATAATCATTTACTATACTATCTTTATTGCAGGAACAGATACGTTCAAATACTCTTGCTCTATCTTCAGTAGCATAAGTATGTGAATAATAATCGATGAAATAAACATTTTGGGGATCATCTTCTGATAAAGTATAGTTGTAATTTGGTGTTTTTGTATATGAATTGTTGTAATAAAATCCTTTAGGATTATATTTGTTCCAATTATTAAATATTTTAATGCTTTGATTATTTAAATTAAATTCTAGATTGTGTAATAATTCATGGCATAATAGTTCTTCTATGTTTGGCTGATTCAAATCAATTACAATCATGTACTGTCCATTAAATGTTAGAGAATATGCAGCAGGATTTGATGCTTGAGTTTCATAATCACTTGGTGTTAAGGAACCGGTTAAATAAAGATTTAATCCGGAAAAGCCATTTTGATAAAAACTATCAAAAAATTCTAAGTCATATTTTGATAATATCGTTTCTATTTTGTTTAATGAATCTAAAATAATTTCATTGTTTATTAGTGGTTCTGCACTAAAATCTGGGAACTTTATTATCGCATCTTCTTTAATGTTTATCGTTACATTGTATGTTTCTTTTATTTCATTGATTTTATTATTTATGTTGTTGATTAATTCATTATTATATTCTTTTATATTCGTGCTTTCTAATTCTAGTTTTTCTAAATCAATACAATAAAAATTATCTTTGTCTTGTAACACATGGATATATAAATAGTTATCATCTAATATTAGATTAGCAATAGGATTATTTTTAGCAATAATATTAGCATCTAATTCTTGTAAGGTATTATTGGCTAAGTTTTCTATATATAATTTATTGTCAATTACATCATATAAATAGAAAGTATTATTTTCACTATTTAGTGTACCAGAATAATAATAGTTTTCTTGAGTCGGATTTTCATAAGTTATTATTTCTTCATGATTTAGATCATAGACTTCATAATTTAGTTCATCATAAAAGAATAATCCATTACTATATTTTAAATAGTTTCTTTTTTCCGTGTTAGTTAATTCGTTATTATTTATGTCATATAAATAGTAAGTACCCTCTTCATCTAAAAGAATTAAATAAGTATTATCTTCTGTTACATAGTAATTATCATAAAATAAAATATTAGAGGATTCTATCGTACGATATTTTTCTTCATTATTATTACGAATTAAATAAATATCTTTGTCTATTATTTTAACGTAAATATCTTTGTATGGAACATAATAAGATATTTCATTAACCGTATTAGATGTATAATTAAAAATCTCATTTAATGCTAAATCATAGACTCTAAAATTATTGCTAGTAAAACAATAAACGTTTTCTTCTTTTAAAGAACAATAGTTATTTATTTGTTCTAAAGTATTAATTTCTGTTACTTTATTTTTGTTAATATCTAATTTTTTTAATTTGTAATTATAAATACTTTTTTCTTCATCGACAACTTCCATTAATAAATAATATACTTCTTGATTTCTTACTGTTAATCCATTTACATCAAGACTTTCAGTAGCTAAATCATAACCATAAATAGCATCATTAATCATTGTGCCATTTAATCCATGATGTTCTTTGGGAATAACTACTCTTAAAAATAGAATCAATAAAATAAGTGCTACTATACTTATTAATAAAGCGATATTCTTTTTCATCTATGACACCCTTATTATAAATATAATAACACTTTAATTCTTTTATGTCTATTTTTTCATTATCTATTTTTCACTATCTTGTCATAATTTCTAGGATATAAACTATTTGTCTTTTTCATTTTTTCAATGATAATTAGGGAACGATTACTTTCTTCAATAGGTAAATTAAATTTAATGATATCGATAATTTTACTATCTAATTTTTCTAATATTTTGTTGCTTTCTTTTATTTCTTCATCCTTGTTTCCCTTCATGGCAATTAGTTTACCACCAACTTTTAAATAGGGAATTGATAATTCGCATAAAATTCGAAGTTCTGATACAGCTCTAGAAGTTACAACATCAAAATATTCACGGTATTCTGAGGATAGATTTTCTGCTCTAGAGTTTATGCAAGTAATATTTTTTAGATTTAATTCTTTAATTACCGTTTCTAAAAATAAGATCTTTTTGTGATTTGAGTCTAGTAATGTTACTTCTAAATTGGGATAAAATATTTTTAACACTAAACCAGGGAAACCTGCACCAGTACCAATGTCTAAAATGCTTAATTTATCTTCTAAATTTATTGCTTTTACTAAAGTTAGAGAATCATAAAAGTGTTTTAAATAAATTTCTTCTTCGGTTTTGATAGCAGTTAAATTAAACTTTTTATTGTACTCGATTAATAAATCTTTGTATCTATCTAAATCTTTTAAGTTTTGTTCTGTTACTTTAATCTTTAACTTTGTTAATTCATGAATTAATTCTTCCTTTGTCATAGTTCTCCTTATTTATCATATTTTTTCTTTAAATATACTGTAAGTATTGCTATATCTGATGGATTTACGCCACTAATTCTTGTTGCTTGACCAATAGATACAGGTCTAATATCTTTTAACTTACTTCTTGCTTCACTAGCTAAATTTAATATATCATCATAATCAATATCTTTTGGTATTAGTTTTTCTTCTAACTTTTTAGCTTTTTCGGCTTCTTTATAAACTTTGGCAATATATCCTTCATATTTTACTTCTATTTCTACTTCTTCTAATATTTCATGATCATATTCTAATGGAATTAATTTTTTGATAGTTTCTATTTTTATTTCTGGTCTTTTTAAAAATAAATATAGACTTGTACTAAAAGAAGGTATTTCGATATTTAAAGATTTTAACAGTTCTTTTGTTTCTTCGTTTAGTTTTAAATTATTGTTTCTTAAAATATTTTTTACTTCATTTATTAAACTCTCTTTTTCTCTTAATTTATTTATTTTTTCTTCATCAATTGTGCCATGATTAAAGCCTATCTCTCTTAATCTTAAATCAGCATTATCATGACGTAAAATCAAACGATATTCAGCTCGAGATGTTAACATACGATATGGTTCTTTTGTTCCTTTTGTTACTAAATCATCAATTAATACGCCAATATAAGCTTCATCTCTTCTTAATATTAACGGTTCTAAACCTGCTAATTTATGATGGGCATTAATACCAGCGATTAATCCTTGAGCTGCTGCTTCTTCATAACCACTAGTGCCATTAATTTGACCAGCTGTAAATAAATTTTCAATAATTTTATTTTCTAAACTTGGTTTCATTTCTAATGGATTTAGAGCATCATATTCTATAGCATAAGCATACTTAGTAATTACAGCATTTTCTAATCCACTTAAAGAATGCACCATATGCTCTTGAACACTCCTTGGCATTGAAGTAGAGAATCCTTGTAAATACCATTCATCATAATATAGACTTTCTGGTTCTAAAAAGAGTTGATGACGTTCTTTATCTGAGAAACGTACTAGTTTGTCTTCAATTGAAGGGCAGTATCTAGGTCCAATTCCTGTTACATATCCTCCATACATAGCAGATTTTTCTAAATTATTCCTGATAATTTCATGAGTTTTTTCATTGGTATAAAGCAAATAACATTTTTGTTGATCATTTATTTTGTAAAATGGAGGATTATCAAAACTAAATGTGTAGTATTCATGATCACCACACTCTTCCTTCATCTTACTAAAATCTATAGAATCCTTTTTTATTCTTGGAGGTGTACCTGTTTTGAGTCTTTGTACATCCAGCCCTAATTTTTTTAAATTATCACTTAGATTATTACTTCTTGCTTCACCATGAGGTCCTCCCGGTGTATTTTCACTTCCAATTAAAATATTAGCTTTTAAATAAGTTCCAGTTGTTAAAATAACAGATTTACTTTTAAGTTCTTCACCATTACTTAAAATAACTCCTTTTACTTGGTTACCTTCAACAATTAAGTTTTCAACCATACCTTCTAATATTGTCAAATTTGGAGTATTGTTTAAAAACTCTAACATTACTTTAGGATAAGTTATTTTATCGGCTTGAGCTCGCAAACTTCTTACTGCTGGTCCTTTGCCATTGTTTAACATTTTGATTTGAAAATGACTTCGATCAGCTACTTTACCCATTAACCCACCTAAAGCATCTATTTCTCTTACAATTATCCCTTTGGCAGTTCCGCCGATAGATGGATTACATGGCATGTCTGCTATATTTTTTATATTAGCAGTCACTAAAGCTGTTTTAAGTCCTAAATAAGCGCCAATATGTGCAGCTTCACATCCAGCATGACCACCGCCAACAACTATTAAATCATACATTAATTATCCCCTTACTTTCCTAAACAAAACTTACTAAATAATGTATCTAGTAGTTCATCTTGATAGGATTCTCCTGTTATTTCTCCCAGTAAATCCCAAGATTTTTTAATATCAATTGCAATCATATCAACAGGTAGAGATTCGCTTATATTATTTAAAGCATTATTAATGCTGTTTAATGATTCTTTAATTAAGCCTATTTCTCTAGCACTTGATACTACTTCTAAATTACTGTTATTAATTTTTTCTAAGTCAAATAGTTCAATAATTTTGTTTTTTAGATCGTTTAAACCATCTAAATCTATAGTATTTCCTCTTACTATTTCTTTTTCATTTATTTCTAATTTGGTTGGTAAATCATTTTTGTTGATAAATATAATATGGGTTTTATTTTTTATTTTTTCCATAATTTCTTTATCTTCCGTCGTTAATTCTTCATTATTGTTTAATACTAAAATTACTAAATCAGAGTTATTTATCATTTCTAATGATTTATCTACACCAATTTTTTCAACTAAATCACTCGTTTTTCGTATACCTGCTGTATCAATGAATTTTAAAGCAATACCTTTTAGTTCTACTTCACCTTCTACGATGTCACGAGTTGTCCCTGCTATATCTGTAACAATTGCTTTATTCTCTTTTAATAAAGCATTTAAAATACTACTTTTGCCAACATTTGGTCGGCCAACTATAGCAACACGAATTCCATTTTCAACAATTTTACCTATTTTTGATTCTTCCAATAAACTCTCTAATTCTTTTTTAATCTCATTTAATTTAGGGGGTAAATTTTCTAATGTTATTTCTAAGGCATCTTCATATTCAGGAAAATCAATATTTACTTCAATGTTAGCAAGTAGCTCAACAATAATCTGTCTTACTTTGTTAATCTTTTTAGAAATTTTACCACTAATACCATTTAAAGCTAATTTACGTTCTAAATCAGTATGCGATTTGATTAAACTATTTACAGCTTCAGCTTGAGATAAGTCTAGTCTACCATTTAAAAATGCTCTTTTTGTAAATTCTCCTTTTTCTGCTAAGCGAATTCCATTTTCAATTAATACTTCTAGTATCTTTTTGGTAGTAGCAACGCCTCCATGTGAATTAATTTCAACTATATCTTCTTTTGTATAGGTTTTTGGTGCTTTTAAAACTGTAACTAATACTTCATCAATTACTTCGCCATCACTTACAATATGGCCATAATGGATAGTGTGACTTTCTACTTCAAGCAAATTTTTGCCATTAAAAAGTTTAGCTAGTTTAGAAATTGCCTCACTACCACTAACTCTAATAATTGATATTGCTCCAACTCCTAGAGCAGTTGATATTGCACAAATTGTATCATTCATAAAAAGTCACTCCTTTTAAGCGACTTTATTATAGCAAATTATTGATAATTTAGCAATTTTTTACTTGCCAAAGTTTATAATAAATTATATAATCAATATGTAAGTGTTATCCACTTAGTGGATAGTGCCTGCTTTGTGGTCGACGCTATGCCTTATGGCTAGCGACTTTTTTTATGTTCGTCTCTAATAATAGAGATTAGCATAATTATTATAATAAACAAATACTTAAAAAAAGCAAAGAGAAGCGTTCGACA
>CALVQO010000017.1 GCA_944358145.1 uncultured Bacilli bacterium
TTAAATCGTTCCCCATAAAAGCTAGTAAAATCAAGCATTTTCTCGTATTTTTTAGTAGTTGTCATTAGATATATGCGTGCTCATCTGCCGTGATGAGTCCTACTGGCTCGACAATTATATCTGTACTAGTACATGAAAAACTCGGATTTTTATTTGTTTCTAATCTTTCATATGCTGCATAATCAAATCTTGTTCCTGTTGATACCCAGCTATCATAGCTTGCTGTATTTCGATCATTACAAAATCCTGCGCTTTTACTTATATACTTCGAATATTCTGATAATCCACTACTGGTATACCATGACTGTAATGTATTTAGTATTGAACTATCTGTGTTTTGGCCATGTTGTTCATTTAAAGTATATTTAAATCCTACATACTCGCTTTGATCATATAATCTATTATATACACTCTCTTGAATAATAGTATATTGTGTGTTTCTATCATTATACCCATTAGCAAGAACAGTTTCCTTTCCAGCTGCGTCTACTGTTGCTTTATCGCCACTATAGATAACTCTTACAGAACCATCTTCATTAATCCGGATGATTCGCCAATATTTATCTGCAAATTCTAAGTAATTATTTTCTACATCTCCTCTATAGTAGTATGTTGTTCCTTTACTTGTTGTTTCTTCATATAATCCTACTGTTGCTTCACACACTGAAGTATCACTACAACTTGCTTTGGCTGTTTTACTAAAGTCGGGTTTCTCTAAATTAACTGTTAATGTTCCAAGTACTGTATCTACTTCTTTTGTTGTCTGTTTTTCATTGATGATTTCTATACTGACCTCTCCATCAAATGATCCTCCGATATCAATATTTTGACTTTCTTCATAGTTTGGATATTCTAGTACAACATAATAATATACTGCTGCTCCACTACTCGTTGCTTGTAACTCTTCATTTACAACTAATTGATATTTCTTCTCTTCACTTGTATTTGTTATTACGCCACTTCCGATTACTTCTCCTAGCTCACCAAAATTACTTTCTGTACATGTCTCATAATAAGCATAAGAAAGTGCACTATTAATTATAAACTTGGGTATATTAAAAGTCAACAAAAATTGCATTATTTGCCCCGCTAAATGTGATTTATTTGTTTATCATGAGACAATTATTTTGGTGATTAACATGTATAAAGAAAGATTAAAAGCGATAAGAGAACGTAATGGTTTAACACAAACTGATCTTGCTAATTTATTGAATATAGATAGGAGTCAGTATGGTAAATATGAAAATGAATATACTACTATACCGATCAAACACTTAAATACTTTATGTAATTATTTTCAAGTTTCTTTAGATTATATATTTAACTTTTCAGATATTAAACAATATAAGGATGCTCAGGATGAAATTAATAAAGTAGAAAGTGGGAAAAGATTAAAAGTATTTAGAAAAGAATATAAGATCACGCAAACTAAATTAGCTAACTTTTTAAGTACTTCTTTTTCAAATATTTCTGCTTATGAAAGAGGGATAAATATATTATCTACTACTTATCTATATGCTATATGTAAAAAATACCATATTAGTGCTGATTATCTTTTAGGCAAAATAAATGATCCTAGTTTTTTGTAGGATCATTTATTGTTATTCTTTCATATTCTCTTATAAAGAAATCATCAGTCATTCCTGCTATGTAATCAATTACTATTCTTTCTTTTGTATTGTTCTTTTTATAGTCTTCAACCATATTTTTTAAATAAGAATTAATTATGGGTGAAGATTCTTTATTTTGCTTTAAATCTTCAATGTATGTATCAAATAATAATTCAAACATCTTTGTTATTTCTTGTACTCTTTCTTTTGTCATTGCTTTATTATAGATGTGTTCATAATTAAATTTCTTTAATGCTACTATGGCTTTAAATACTTCATCGCTTAATTTTATATAATCTTTATTATAACTATTATGAATGATATCCATTACACAGGTATTTACTATTTCTTTAGTGGTAGAACCTAAGACTTTAGTAATTGATTCTGGTAATTCTTCCCTTTTTAAAATATTTAATCTTACAGCATCATCAATATCTCTTCCTAAATAAGCAATTAAATCACTAATTCTAACTACACAACCTTCTAATGTCATTGGTCTCATTGTTTTTAACAAATCTTTGTTTTTATAACTTTCTTTATATTCGTGTAAGAAATCTTCTTTTGTTTTTTTCTTTGGCATATATTTTCCTAAAGCAAATTCACCATTATGACACATGATTGCATCTAATACTTGAACTGTTATATTTAATCCTTTTCCATAGTTTTCAATAAACATTAAGTTTCTTACACTTTCAATATTATGATTAAAATATCCTTCATTATGTTTTAAACTTATTTCATTTAAAATATATTCTCCTTGATGACCAAAAGGTACATGGCCTAAATCATGTCCTAAAGCTGAGGCTTCAATTAAATCTTCATTTAATCCTAAAGCTCTTCCTATTGTTCTAGCTATTTTACTTACAAATTCAACATGAATCATTCTCTTAGCAATATGATCATGATTTATATTGGCAAAAACTTGGGTTTTATCTTGATATCTAATAAAAGATAGCGAATATATAATACGGTCTATATCTCTAAAATAAGGCGTTCTAATATCTTGATTAATTGGTTCTAAATATATTGCTTCTTCATCTTTACAAGCATACTCGCTTAAATTACTGTTATGATGATTCATCATTGTATATATTTCTTCTTTCATACATCCTCCTAATCAACTATATCAAAAAATACCAAAAAAATAAATCCTAAATTTAGGATTTATAAATTTTCAGCATAACTAGATAAGCCTAATCTTTCTAAAACATTTAATAAGTTTTCATAGAATACTAGGGCTTGTTCTTCTGTTAATGTTTCAATATCTACACTATTTGTTGTATCAATACTTTCTAATTCGCTCTTTTCTAATTCAAAGTTTCCATCTAATTCAAAACTTATTTCTTCTTCATAGCTTTCCATATAAAAGTCTAGTTTAAAATCAGCATAACAAGTGTTTTCACTTTCTTCAACATTACTTAGTTCTAAGCCATAAGTATAAGTATCTCCATAATCATAAACAGTTATTTCTATTTTTTGTGTATTATCATCATTAGTTAATGATAGAGATAATATTTCTTCTCCATATTCATTGTAAGCAATATCGATAACATTATCTATTTTATCTACTGTGAAATTGGTATATTCATCACCGATAAATAAAGCAAACTCATTATCTTGATTAGTAAAACGAATTAAAGCACTTTCTTGTTCTGTAACATTTCCAGCGATAATCTCATTTTTATTATTTGTATATAAATTAATTGTTATATCTGTATAATCACTGTAATCTATTTCTTCTTGTAAAGCTTCAGTTAGTTCATCTTTACTTAAAGTGGTAACGGTTGCTAAAGCATCCATTAATTCTTCATCTTTAATCATTTCTTCTGTGATATAATTAATGGTCCTTTCCATATTTTCTTGATCTAATAAGTAAGCATAATTTTTAGCATCTATTTCTTTATCATCAATAGTAATTGTTTCTTCTTCTACCGTAAACTTGTTTTTATCTAAAGAATTGATGAGTATATTTTTCATTTTACTTAAAATTACATGTAAAGTATCATAATCATAACTAATCGTTGTATCAAGATTTAAACTACTAAAATCCATTTCTGTTAGTCCTAAATCTAATACTTGATCATATAATTCATCGCTTTGTAAATAAGCACGATTATTGATAAATGCTAGCAGTAAATCAATGATTTTACCATTATCATCAGCTAAACCTAAAGATAAATTCATTTGTTCTTCTGGTATATTTAATCCTACAGATAAATTATATTCATAATCACTTAAGGCACTTAATTCATCCATATTACTAGTTAAAGTAAAATTAGAATTTACTAAAACTGGTTCTTTACTTAAATCAACTTGCATAGCATTTTTTAGTTGCTCTTCTAGAAAATTATCTACTAAATCATAAGTTTCATTAATTGCACTTTTATAAATACTCATGGGATTAGTTGTAAGTTTTTGTATTCCTACATATAATCCTATAGCTATGGCAATTAATAATAATAAAATAATTACAATAATTTTTCCTTTCTTCTTTTTTGGTTTAGTTTCATTAGAAGTTGTTTGGCTAACATTTTCTTCTTCTAAAACTTGTTTTTTTTCGTCATTATTCATCACTACACACACCTTTTCTAACATATTATATTTCTATTCTATCAAAAATTGATGATTTTGCCTATATTATTTTGTGATTTTCTTGTAAACTTGTCTTATTTTTTTGGCTACTAAAGCAAAAATTAATAAAAGAAGGAAAAGAGCAATGGAGCTAAGGATAAAAACAATTATTAAAAAGGTATCCAATTGATTTAACTTTTTTTCTACCTTTATTTCCTTTCTTTTTAACTCTTCATACTCTTCCATTAAATTTAGAGCATCTCTTTCATTTTCTTCATCTGTTTTTTTACTATAGCTTAAAAAATATGATTTTACCTTATCTGTTAATTCATTTTCTTCTTTTTCATAATATTCTTTTAATTTTCCTATATATTCTGGTATTTCATATAATGAAGGAGTAAGTGGACTATTGGTAATTGGTAAATTGTTATATTGTTCAAAAATACTTGTAACTGAATATAGTAAATTTTCTTCATTTTTTAAACTAAAGAATTCTAAACCATAAGGAAAGCCATCGATATAACCCATCGGTATGGTGATGGAAGGATAACCAATTACACTTCCTAAAAAACTTCCGGGAGCACTAGCACTTTTATTACTGCTTAAAGTAAATACTTTATTTTTGGTCGTTGGATAAACAATTAAGTCAAGATCATAAGTATTAAAAACATCTAATATATGATTTTCAAATATTTGTTTGCGACTAGCAACGGATGTGGCATCATAAGTCCATGCCCCATTACATCCAGATAAGTAACCACTTAAACTATATACTTTACCACTGGCATTAACTAATTGGCGAAAACTTCTTATTGATCCCGAAGTTCCTTTAATATATTCATTAAAGCCATCACAAAAACTATCTCCACTCATGGTATTACTTGCTATATTGTAATAATAACTATTAATTAATTCATCAATATAAATTAGTTCTGCTCCAAGTTCCTCTAATAGGTTTATTTTTTCTTGGGCTAGATTATATATCTTTTCATCTGTTTTGCTATTAACCCGAATACTCGTATCATAGCCTTCTAAATAACTGTTAATTACCCCAATTTTTATTCCTTCTAATGAATCTAGATTTGGAGTATAAGTATTACCTTGATCATTGATGATACTTAAAATAATGGCATTATCTAAAACTGTTTTCGATAAAATCCCAACTGTATCTCTATTTAAATCATAAGGGATAACCCCTTCTGTACTAATTAGACCTAAACTGGGACGAAGTCCTACTAATCCTGCGGCTGCGGCAGGAAGACGAACTGATGAATTCGTGTCTGTACCTAAAGATGCAACAGCAAAGGAAGTAGCTACAGCAACGGCACTTCCTCCACTTGAACCATATGGTGTATAACTGGTATTAAAGGCATTTCTTACAGAGCCATAACTACTATAAGAGTTACTGGCGGCAAAGGCAAATTCACTCATGTTTGTGCTTGCTAATATTATTGCTCCTGCTTCTTTTAGTTTGGCAATTACTGCAGCATCAGAATTTGGATAATTGTCGCTTAATGCTTTGGCTCCAGCAGTAGTAGCTAAAGAATTAACATCAATATTCGTTTTCACTACTATCGGAATACCATGTAAAATACTTCTTACATTTCCTTCATTTCTTTCTTCATCTAAAGAACGAGCTTCTTCTAGAGCATTTTCGTTAATCTGTCTTATTGCATTAAATTCATCATTATATGCTTCTATTCTTTCTAAATAAAGAGTAACTAATAACTCACTTGTTAAATAGCCTTTATCTAGGGCATCACTTAACTCTGTTATACTCATAGAAGTAATATCGACAGCTGCTTTGGTATAGGCATTTGCAGTTATAGGAAATAATAAAAGTAATAAGATAACATATTTAATCCACTTCATAATAAACCTCTATTTCTATTATACATGATAATTCATTTGAATGGAAAGAAAAAAGCAAGCATTAGTGTCGAAATGTGTCGAACTCTTTTGCTTGCTTTTTTTGGTACTTTTATTCATAAAAGTACTTATTCATTATAATAATTCTACTTGTTTTAGTTTTGCTAAAAGCATTGTAGAAAAAAAGACGCTAACGAAAGTATAGCGTCTGCAAAAAAACACGCAGGCGTTATCCACCAAGTGAATAACACTTACATGTTTATTTTACTTTATTTTCTAATTAAATACAATTTACAATTTATTTACATCATTTTAAAGTAGTTTCTTTAAAAAATCTTTACTCTTTAAATATAAGCCTGTATATCTATCATAATAAGTATTTAAGAAGTGATTTATTTCATTCTTCACTTTATCACTTATTTTTAGTTTACTTATACTTTTAATATCTACATAATAATACATTCTAAGTAGTTCAATAGTCTTTCTATCAACAATTAATTCATTTTGGTAGCAATTAGAACAAATATACCCTCCTCTATCTCCATCAATAGTAATAATATTTACTTTAGAACCACAGGAAACACAAGAATCTAAGTTAAGTCCTACTCCTAAATCATCTAAATATTTAATTTCTAAAATATTAGCTAGTATTAATGGATCTAATCCTGATTCAATTTTTAATATAGCATTAATATAATCTTCGTAAATATTATCATTTGTTTGCTTTAAAACTTGAGTTGTTAATTCTGTTATATAATTGACATAACTAAGGAGTGTTATGTCATTTTTTATTTTACTTAAAGGATTAATAATATCTACACTACTTAGGGTAGATAGTTTATTTTCTTTATAATATATATTAAATCTTCCATAGGTAAATTTAAGAGTAGTAGCTCTAAATGGGCTTTTTAGGCTTTTAGCACCTTTACACATGATAGATATTACTCCATCAATGGTATAGACATGGATAATTTTTGATGTTTCTCCATATGGAATTTCTTTAATAATTATTCCTTCTATTTCTTTTAACATAATTATCAATTCCTAACTTCTTTTTTATTTTAGCTTAATTTTGGTTATTTTTCAATATTTCTTGCTTTAATTCATAATATAAGGGAATGATATCATCGTCTCTAACAAAATTAATAATAAATTTATCACTTTCTTTGGAAATTATAATACCTATTGTTCTATTATGAAATGGCTTTTTAACTTGTTCATCAATTAACTTCATATAAAATTCTATCTGAGCTTTATCCTCTTTTCTTAAACTTCGTAGTTTTAACTCAATGATTACAAAAGCATTAAATTCATAATTAAAAAGTAAAATATCAATAAAATAATTATGATTATCTTGAACTAATTTATATTGATGAGCAATATAGGCAAAACCCTGCCCTAATTGTTTAAAAAAGTAATCAAGGTTAGCTAAAATATTTAGTTCTAAATCATGCTCATTATTTACTTGGTTTTGAATAGGAATAATAATTGGATTTTTCATATCAGTGGTAATAGAGTATGTTTTCGGTATTTCTATTTCAATTTTTTCAGGTTTATTCAATAATCTTTCGTAGGAATTGCTTTTTATTTCCTTTGTAAGTTCTCTTTCCGATAATTTATTTTTAATACATAAATTAATATAATAATTTCTTTTAGTTTCATTTTTTATTGGCAAGATTCTTCGAATATGAGACCAACTCAATAAGTGCCACACTGTGGCACCTTTTTCAAAATATAAATAAAATTGCCTAAATCTTTTTAAGTTTGTATCATTATAACCTTTGCCATAAGCTTGAGTTAATTGAATTGACCATTTCTTTATTAGTTCATTTCCATACTTTGCACGATTTAATCCACCTTGGGCTTCGACAATAAGTTTCCCTATCTGCCAGTACGTTTCTACTAAACTATAATTTTCTTCTATTCTTCTTGCTCTTTTTCCTATTTCATTTTTCTTAATTAAATGTTCTATTTCTTGGTAATATTCTTGTTCTTTCATGGACTTTCCTTTCTAAGTCCTACACTCCTATAAACAAGATTTAAATTACTTATATCACACTTATTTTATATTGTAAAGAGCTAATTTTATATAATTTCAAAAAAGTGGAGATAAACTCCACTCGAAAAAAATTTATTATATACTTGCCCATGTGTAAAGGATAGCGACATAGGCAAGAATACTATTGTTTTAACAAATATGGATTATTTTCACTTCCATCTCCACCAGATATAGAGATATTAGATTTTAGATAGATAGATGGACGAGCGCCATTGCCGTTAGTCGCGCTGCTGATGCTCAAATAGCCGCAGCTATTGACAAAGAAGACGCTATTCGAGTTAGACGAGCTGGGAGTAAGTGTCCATTGATTATAACTACTATCTAATAGCCAATCGTTATTTCTACAGTCACTAAAACTTGATGAATCCCAATTCCACACCTCTTTTGCTAAACATGCTTCCCTATCTGTTGCACTTCCTCCACTTGTCGCATATCCATAATCACTTGGATACATTAGTCCTACTTCTCCTACCCATTCTGTTGCATGTCCACTATATACTGTTGTTCCTCTTTCTCTTTCATAAAACATACTTGCTGTTACATCATTATAGGTACTACTTCCGCCCAGTTTCCAGGTTATGGTTTCAATCATATTTCTTGCTGTATCACTTTTTATCCCAGTACTAGCATAGCTTCCACTTCCGTTTAGATAATCACCATTTAATGTTGTTTGTAAACTGACTGTTGACCAGTCATTAGTATTGGCACTATCCCAAGCAATATTACCTATTGAATCATTTCTTATTATTTTAATTAATTTTTGTCCACTTACTCCATGACTATCTTCACTAAACACACCTATAATTCTCCATAATTCATCATTGAATAAGACATAATTATTTGGATCAGTCCCTATATATCTTAAGTTATTATCTGCTGTATTATCTGCTACTAATTCATCATATCCTACTTTTTCAGGATTAGAACATATTACTTTACTTGTTCCATTTAACTGTGTACATACTATTTGATTTGAAGCAGTTGCTACATATAGTGTTCCAATTGGAGATGCTACTTCTTTTCTTTTAGCAGTAGCATTTGATAATTCTACTGTATATTGACCTCCTGATATACTTGCACTTGTTGTTGGTTCACAAATATTATCTGTTGAAGTACAGTATGTAGCACTTGTTACATTACTACTTAGTGTTCCAGTCATGGTTTGATTAGCAAAACTAAATTGTGCCTCTAATGTATCTACTATGGTAGTTTCTGGATTGGCTATTACATTGATTTTTGATGAATATACTTTATTTGCAGCCTGTTCTACTGTTGCATCATAATCTACCCATATTTTTAAGTGATAGGTTTTAGATTCACTTGCTCCTAGACTTCCAGTATATAAATTGTATGACTCATATGCATTATTTATTGTTGGTGTTACACTTGTATTATCACTTAATGTAGAAATGATATTATCTACTGTACACTTGATAATGCTACTTTTATATAATCTGCATTAAGTGAATTAGATACTTGATTTAAACTTTCTAAGTTAATTTGATAATTAGTTGGACTATCACAATTATTTGTTATCGTAAAATCATAACTTGTTCCTTCTAGTCCTTCTACATCTGTTACAGGATAAGCATTAGTTAAATTTATAGAGTCTGATTCATCAGTCAAACTAATACTTAAACAACCACTCGTAAAAGTATTAGCAGTCTCTTGACTTCCTCCTACACTAAAGAAAGCTAAACTCACCCCTACAATTATTCCTGTTATTCCAATTAAACTTACTACTAATATTAAAACTCTCTTTTTCATTATTACACCCTTTACTATAAGTAGAACTTCATTTAATAGTTCATCTAAACTAGTTATCATGTAATTATGATAATTTTTCTAGCTTATAGTTAAATTATAAAATGAGCTAGACTAAAAGCCAAGAAAAATGTCGTTCATATGCCTAATTTATTTTTTTAAATTAGTTACCATGAGAAAATCTATTTGGTGATAAAATGAGTACTTATAATTATGAATTAGATTATTCTAGGATAAAAGACTTAAGAGTAAAAAATAATATTTCTCAAAAAGATATTGCTCTTTATTTGCATATAAATCAGTCTACTTATTCTAAATTTGAACTTAATAAAGCTACTATCCCTATTGAACTATTAAATCAATTATCTAATTATTATCATGTTTCTTTAGATTATTTGTTAAAAATTACTGATGATCCTCATATTGAAATCGTTAATCTGGAATTGGATAAAAAACTAGTTGGTGAAAATTTAAAGTGGATTCGGAAAGAAAAGAAATTATATCAAGAAACACTTGCTCAAGAAATTGGAACTAGTCATTCTTTAATTAGTGAATATGAAAGTGGGAAGAAGCTTGTTTCTTTAACTTATGGTTATGCTATATGTATGAGATATCATGTTTCTTTGGATTGGCTTTATGGCAAAATAAAATAGTTCAGATATTTTTGAACTATTTTTCATTTCTTTCAATTTCTTTATATGTTAGATAATCTTCTATTTTTCCGGATTTTTGGAATTTTTTCCATGCTTCTTTTTTATTCATGATATTTCAACCTTTCTAACTCTATTATGTTCTATCATGAATTATTTTATTCATTAATAATCTAAAAAGCCTAATTCTTTAATGTAACGCTCTTTGTCTTTCCAGTTTTTTACTGTTTTTACAAATAATTCTAAGTATACTTTTTTTCCTAACATAGCTTCTAATTCTATTCTTGCCCTTGTTCCTACTTCTTTTAATCTTTCGCCTTTTTTACCGATAATTATTTTCTTAATCGTATCTCTATCTACAATAATATCTACATTTATATTAATTATATCTTTTTTCTCTTCATAAAATGTAGTATGACAAGTTAGACTATGAGGAATTTCTTCTACAGTTACATCAAATAATTTTTCTCTTACAATTTCACTAATCATAAAATACTTACTGTTGGAAGTTTTCATTCCTTCAGGAAAATATCTTACATCATCTTTTAAATATTTTTTAATTACTTCAATTAAACGATTTATATTGTCTTTGGTTAAGGCTGATACTGGTACAATTTCAGCGAAGGGATATAAATCTTTGTATTCTGTTATGTTATATAAAATATCTTCATCACTAATTTTATCTATTTTATTTAATACTAGAATTACTGGAGAATCCGTTTTCTTTAACACATCCATAATAAAACGATCGCCTTTTCCTAGTCCAGCACTGGCATCAACTACAAATAGTAGACAGTCGATATCTTTTACTAAAGACATGGCTTGTTTATTGGTAATTTTACCTAGTTTATTTATTGGTCTAATTATGCCGGGAGTATCCATGAATACAATTTGATAATCTTTTTCATTATAAATTCCTTGTATAATGTTACGGGTTGTCCCTGCTACTTTGCTTGTAATCGCAACTTTTTCGTTAATTAAAGTATTTAATAGTGTTGATTTCCCGACATTTGGTCTTCCAATTAAACTGACAAAACCACTCCTCATAGACTACCTCCTAAAATATTTTGTTTAATACATCTAATAAATATGGTCCAAAAACAAATAAACTAATGACAATTGATACTATTGACATGACAAAACTTGCTGCTGATCCACAGTCTTTGGCAACTTTGGCTAAAGGATGAATCTCTGTTGTTGTTAAGTCTACTGCTGCTTCTATCGCTGTATTAATTAGTTCTAAAGCTAGAATAATTCCTAATGCAATAAAAATAATTGCCCATTCTGCTAAACGAATTTGAAAAACAAATCCTAAAATAACAGCTAGTAATACAGCAAAACCATGAATCCATAAACTTTGTTCATATCGATAAGCATAAAATAAGCCATCTAATGAATATTTAATGCTCTTAAAAAAACGCATTGGTCCATATACTTTTACTTTTTCTCTTACAAATTTTTCTTTGTTATCTTGTTGTTCCTGCTTCATTTAATATCAACTCCTGTAATCCAAACATTATTTTTTCCTCTTCTTTATTCATATGATCATACCCAAGTAAATGGAGTAAGCCATGAACTGTTAAAAAACTTAATTCCCTTTTTATACTGTGTCCATAATCCTCAGCTTGTTCGATCATTTTCGGGATACAGATATAAATATCACCAAGGACTCGTATATTACTATCCATTTTATCAGGTGTATCTTCTAAAGCAAAAGATATGACATCTGTTACTCTATCTATCCCACGATATTCTTTATTGATTTTTTGTATTTCTTCTAAATCAACAAAGATTATACTAAAATAAGCATTTTTTACTTGTTCATGTTCTAATACTCGTTTAATCACATCATCTAAATATTCATAATTAAATGATACATTGACTAAATCATTAATTTCATAGGTATTTTTCATAAAATATTTACTCCCATTCGACTAAGTAAATATAATACCATAATTACAAGAATAATTAAACATAAAATGTTATAAATAATGTCTTTTGCAAATATTCCTGGTAAATGTTTCTTTATAGCATTTAGTGCTACATAAATTAAGAAACCAATTATTGCTCCTAAAGAGTTTAATATAATATCATCAACATCAAAACTTCTGCCAATACATAATTGAACAAATTCAACAGTTGCACTGGAAATAACACTGACAATTAGAATTGGTAATATTCTTTTTGGTTTGATATAAGTTGATATTAAATAACCAAAAGGAATAAAGATTACGATGTTTCCTACAACATTCATAATGAATGCTGGAGAGCCTATTTCATAACGAAATATTTCTGTAAATGGTACTAAGTTATAACCTCTTACGGTATTTAGTTCGGCTCTTGTTAGTAATTCATATAATAATAAAATATAAATGATAAATAATAAATTAGAAAATTCTTTATAAAATACTAACTTTTCATTATTGCTTTTTATGGCTGCTATTCTAACGACTGCTATTACAACTAAAAATATTGTCAGCATTGGCCACATATTATCAATTGATTCCGTTAGTATGTTCATTATATTCTTCATCATGGGTATCACTCCTAGACTCATTAAAGTATTCTTTTACTCCTATTTGTTCTTTTACAGCAACGAACATATCTATATATATATTATTATTTTTTACACTTTTTTGCAAGACTTTTTCTTTAATTATACTTTCAAAATTGTCTAGTTTTAATTCCAATTTTTCATTAATGATAGAAACTCCTTTTTCTAGGGCTTCTTCTTCTGTATAAGTATATATTTCCTTTTCTACTTCATATTCTTTTTGTAAATATACTTCATAACCAAATATTTTGAATAATAAAATATTTTCTACTCTTTTTGTATCTCCTACACGACTTTTTAATATGACTCTTTCTTTGCTTCCCTTTTTTATCATTATATTATAACGCATTTTACCTGTATCTTTTAGTTTTTCTTCACTCATTGGTATACTTGCTGATACATTGTACCATACCTCAGCATAAACAGAGCCACTAGCACAAACACTTGATTTTACTTCTTCATTTAATTTGATCTCACCATTTATTAAAATATCCCCTTTTTTCACATAATCATTAATACTAACTTCTGATACTCCTTTTTCTGTTGTAATACTTTTGATGATTCCTGATTTGTTTGCTACAATATGACAAGTGCTATAATCTTTCTCATAATTATTAATTATTCGTTCTTCAACACGAATATTAATTACCATTCCTTCAACATCTATTTCTATCCATTCTATTTTATCTTTGTATTCATTTTTAATATTTTCAATAATCTGCTCATATTCATCATAACTTTTTTTAAAACTTAAAGAAGTTACTCCTTGTTCTTTTAGTGATTCACTAATTAATTCTCTTAGAGTACTATCTTCATGAATAATATTGATTTCTACTATGATATTGGATAAAAGAAGAAAGATTATACTAGCAAAAATAATACCTGTTATTAAGAGGTTGTTTTTCTTTAATTCTTTTTTTAATTTGTATATTCCTGTTTCATCAATGATTTCTATTGGATAACTAATTAAATATTTTTTTACTTTCTTTAAGTCTTTGTCTAATATTTGAAATTTTAAATATTCACTTTCATAAACAATATTTCTTATATCTACATTTAAACGATTTAATTTTAATAAAAAATTTGTTTTTTTGGGTGTTTTTATGCGTACTAGTATATAGTGTTTCACCAATTAAACCTCATCTCTTTAATTCGTCCTTTTATTAATATTTCATGTTTATCCATCTTGGAAACTACTAAGTTTTCTCCTTCTATTTTTAAGACAAATGCTTTTAATTTTAATTCTATGCAACTACTACTTAAACTTAGTAAATCTTCATAATCATAAACATGCAGACAATTATTAAAGATATCGATAAAATAATCTTGATCATATAAAAAGTTTTGCAAATTCTTCATGATACGCATATGTTTCACCTAAAAAAATTATATGCAAATTCTACCATTAAAAAAACCTAATTATATAGGTTTATTCGTTTTGCTATTATTCTTCGATCTTTTTTCGTATTTGCTAGTTTTAATGCTATTTCTAGATATGCTTTTTTACTAAATACTTCATAAATACTACAAACTTTGTCTACAATACAGACAATTACACTTTCTTTGTATTTAGGTGGTCTAAAAGTTAGAGGGAACATGTGATTAGCTATGATGTCTGCTTCAATTCTATTTACATTATAATCCCTTCTAGCATTAAATAAGGCAATGGTGGGATGAATTCTACCATGTAGCCCTATATCTTTGGTTGGTTTATATTTAGCATGCCAGTCATAAAGAAAATAATCATGTAATAATGCTCCTCTAATTAGTTCTTTTTCATGAACTTTTAATTTTAAAAATTTACATAAACGATAAGAAAAATATGCTACTGCTACACTATGTAATAAACAAGTAGTATTTCCGTGTTGAATATATCTATTCATTTTACTATATTTCTTCTTACTCATAATTTCTTCTAAATAACTTTTAAATACTAAGTCTTCTACTACTCTATTATTTTTGATCTTCATGTTTTGTCTCCTAATTTATTATATTTGTACTACTAAAATTATATAAGTAAAAAGAGTTTTTCACTCTTTTTATTTTGCTTTAAATGTATCTTTGGTATTGTAATAATATTCACAAGCACTAATAATTGATAAAATGGTTGCAATAATGATTAGAGCATAGCCGACATTGATTCCAATTAGTTCAAATGGTAAATTATAAACACAAGTTAGAGCCATACCGATCATCATACACATGGTTTTGGCTTTTCCAGTAAATGAAGCTGCTACTACTTTTCCTTTTTTACCACTAGCCATCTTGAATGAATCAACAAATATATCTCTAGTAATAATGATTACTGGTATAGCAATGCTAATAAAGCCATCATAAGCAAGAATAATTAGTAGGCCATTTACTAATACTTTATCTGCTATAGCATCCATTACTTTTCCAAAATCAGTTACTAAATTTCTACTTCTAGCAATATGTCCATCTAAAAAGTCTGTTAGGGCTGCTAAAACAAATAAAATACCAGCAATAATATATTTTAAATTAACTGCTATTCTTCCTGCTATCATAAATGTTGGAAAAGTAACTCCTAAGCTATCCCATGGAATAATGAGCATAACTAAGATAATAATCGCTGTTATAATTCGCCCTATTGTTAATTTGTTTGGTAAATTCATAAATCCTCCTAAAACCTTACATAACCTATTTCACTTGTTATATGATTATCAATTGTAATTTGTTTTACACTCCATACAATAGCAAGAATAACTAATAATACAATAACAATATATATTCCTACATAATAAGCATTATTGTGTTTTCTTGGCTTTCTTGTGTATGGACTAGAAATTTTGTTATTTTCTTCTTTGGCATCTTTCTTTGCAATGCGTTCAATTTCTTTGACTGGAATTTTTGATGTGTATTCAAACATATATTCATTGAATTCATCAATTAGTTTTTCACTATCTAAACCTAAATATTTAGCATAGCTACTAATGTATTCTTTCAGTTCAAATATATCTTTGAAACATCCTATTTTTCCTTCTTCAATGTTTAATAAAAAGCCGGCATTAATATTTAAATCTGCACTTGCTTCTTCAATACTTACCCCTGATGATTCTCGAGTACTTTTTAACATACTCCCTATACTATCCAAGGTATCTTCACTCCTTCTTTTTTTAAAATAAAAAAATAATATTCATAAGCCATGTTCTGTTCCCTTACGGGCGACAAATATTTATCTTCTAGTTTTAAACTAGACCCTTACGCCATTCTTATTCTTTTGTAAGAGCTCTCCTACCATATTTTGGATTTCTCACTCGTGGGGTTTACCGCGTTCCATTTCCACCGTTTCCGATTTTTTCGTCACTATGGCACTTTATGGATTATTCAGTCATGAGCCAAAGCTTTTAGACCTTTTATCCGCCGTTAGCATATGCTACCTTAGGTTATTTTTTCCCTAAGCACGAACACTACAGCCATCACAGGTCTGTGTGAGCATGGACTTTCCTCTACATAATACTTATGCAGCATTTGCCCGAATATTATTTTCTATTCATATTTTCCAAATACTACTTTTTCTAGTTGACTAATTCTTTTTAGTAAATCAACATTACTAGTTCCGCCATTATTAGATGATTCACTTGCTACTAATTGCTCTCTTAATGAACGAATCTCGGCTTTAAGTTTAGCATTATCTTCCGTTAAATCTCTAATTTCCTTTTCATTCCTTTTGATCATGTTGATAAACTCTGTATAGTCTCTTATGATCATATCTAAGTATTTATCTACTTCTTGAGGGCGATATCCTCTAGCATCAATTTTAAACTCTTTATCAAGAATCTCTTGAGGAGTTAAATAAATTTTATCACTATACACTTTATCACATCCTTACACATATTAATTATAATATTTTTATGTGTATTTTGTCAATGTATTTATCTAAATTGTCAAATAATGTAGTTACAGTTCAGTCAAGGCATTAGAAAATAAGTGAGTTTTTGCTCACTTTTTGTTATGATAGGGCTAAAATTCCTTT
>CALVQO010000018.1 GCA_944358145.1 uncultured Bacilli bacterium
AGTGTGAGTTTGAGTTTATATGTTATTTTTCTTGTAAAGGTTTATAAAGTGTGTATGTTTAGTATTCTACCTATCACCTCTCCTTTCATGATAACAGTATACTAAACAAATATGAGCATTTTGTGTAATTTTGGTGAACATTTTTAGGTTTACATTATTTTTTTATTTTAAAATAGAAAGTTGAACCTTTTTTAGCTACACTTTTAACTCCATAATCAAATTTATGTTTAGAAAGAATTTCCTTAACAATAGATAACCCAATACCAGTAGACACCACATTTCTTTGATGTTTCTTATCTTTCTTATAATATTTATCCCAAATATAAGGAATTTCTTCTTTCTTAATTCCCTTACCAGTGTCTCTAACTTCAAATAAAAATTCTTTCTTATTTTCTGTTAAAGTAACGTAAACCTTTTTATCATCACCAGTATAATTAATAGCATTATTAACTAAATTGTAAATAACTTGCATAATTTTACTTCGATCTGCCTTAACTATTGCCTTTTCAGGAAGTTTAACAATAAATTCATAATCTTCTGTGGTCTTAAGTATTTCATACCTTTTCATAACTTCATGAATAACTTCACAAAGATCAAATTCTTCAATATTTAATGTATCTGCATCAGCTTGCATTTTAGACAAATCCAAAATATCATTAACTAAAACATTTAACCTTTCTGTTTCTTCAATAATAATATTTAAATCTTTATCCATCTTATCCTTATCTTTATAAGAAATATCTCTAACCATTTCTGCATAAGCTCGAATCATCGTAAGTGGTGTCTTTAAATCATGACTAACATTTGCCATCAAATCTCTTCGAAGTTCATCGATCTTAGATAAATCCTTTTCCACATGATTTAAAGTATTAGCAAGCTCATCAATTTCTAATACATCACTCCGTTCAAACACAATATCATATCTTCCTTCACCAAGCTCTTTAGCCTTTTTCGTAATATTAGTAATTGGTTTCGTAATTTTAATAGATAAAAAGTAAGAAATAAAACAAGCAAGAACAATAACAATAATTGTAATATAAATAAGTTGTCCTCGAAGAACAATATTAGCACCATCAATATCTTCTAGATTAGAATAAACAAAAACATAACCATCATCTACCCGAATACCAGAAAGTAATGCTTTAGTATCAGAAACACTATTAATAAGTTTAATATTTGACGTTGCCTTATCACTTTCCATTGCATCATTCATTAAATCTGTAATTTGACTATTATTTTTATTCAGACCACATCCAACCATTAAAGTATTATACAAAATTTTTTCCCCAGTATTTAAAGTATATTGAATACAAACACTATTATCATAAGCAACAGTCTCAAGTTCTGTAATTAACTCATCTGAACGATAAGAGCGAATATTACTAACAATACTATTCATTTTATTTTCTTGATATCGTTCATAAGAAAATTTAAGTAAAATATTTTGTGAAAAGAGAAGCAATAAAAGAATAGTAACGCTAAAAACAACTAAATAGATTAGTGTTTTAAAATTAATGCTACTCACTTTTCTCTTTAGCATCAAATTTATACCCCATTCCTCTAACTGTTTTAATTACATCACGATATTTACCTAAATTATTTCTAAGTGTTTTAACATGAGTATCAACAGTTCTTTCGTCACCATAAAAATCATAACCCCAAATATTGGATAAAATAGTATCTCTAGATAAAGCTATATTTTTATTTTGCATAAAATATTTCAATAATTCATATTCCTTTGGCGTTAAAACAACTTGTTTTCCATCAATAGTAACTTCATGAGCTAAATCATCTAAAACCAAAGTTTCATATTTATAAGTTGCATCTTCACCCTTAGTTCTTTTAGTAACAGCCTTAATTCTAGCAATTAATTCTTTAGGAGAAAAAGGCTTAGTTACATAATCATCAATACCAATATCAAAACCAATAAGTTTATCAAACTCTTCATTTCTCGCTGATAGCATAATAAAAGGAACATCTTTAATTTTCTTAATTTCTCTTACTGCTTGATATCCATCCATTTTAGGCATCATAATATCCATAACTACCAAATCAACATCTTGATTTTGAACAATATCAATAGCTTCTAATCCATTTTCTGCTTCTAACACTTCATAATTTTCCAAGACTAAGTACTCTTTAATTACATTTCGTATTAAAGCTTCATCATCACAAATAAGTATTTTCATCCTAAATCATCTCCAAATACATATATATTATAACAGATTTGTGAAAAATAAATGAAAAAAACAACCATTAAGGTCGTTCTAATGCACAAGTATATCCTTCACCAACAAAATATGCTCTAAGTTCACCATAAGCAGTAGGCACAACTGTACCTTCCTCACTATCTAACTGTGGCTTAGTTAAGGTCTGTGCTAAAGTAAGCGTTAATTTACTATCATCAAAAGTTGGCATACCAGTAATATTTTGATAAGTAACTTCTGTACTATTTTCATTTTGAGATTTAAAACTATTATAATCATCAGCCCTACTAAAAGTAAAAGTATAAGTTCTAGTAATACTACTACTTAAATTATTTTCAATTAATCCTAACCGATAAGCATTATCATTCATTGTACAAGTAAGGTACATATCAGGAACTTCCTCTTGCGTAACAATCATCGTTCCAGTTACAGTAATCTCATTACCTGCACTATCCCGAACAACAATATCAACATGATAATTAGCAGCAGTAGCAAGATATCCATTAACGGTACTTGGTTCACTAAACTCATAAGTACACTCCCCTGATGGATCAGTACAAGCATCAATAAAATCTTCAGGACTAACTTCCCCACCAACTTGAACAGTAACTTGCTTCAATACAACTACCGGAGCTGTTGTATCCACAATTTTAGCTGTACCATTATAAGCTACACTATTACAAGTAATAGTAAAAGTATACTCTGTACCAACAGCACTTGTATCAGTAATACTACTAGTATCTAAACTACACTGAGAACTGCTAACACCACTAAATGTTGCATAATCTTCTATATTACTAGAAGGTGTACTTCCAGCTTCTATTTCTACTTCTTTAGGAGTTACTACTATTTTAGGAGTACTACTATTCGACATATTAAGAAAAATATACACACCAACACCAACTGCCGCAATTAATAAAACAATAATTAATACAAAAATAGTCTTATTTACTTTCTTCTTCTTTTTAGGTTCAACAGGATTATTTACTGGAGGAGTTGGAATAGGAATAGATGTATTAGAAATTGGTGGAACAGTACCAATTTCATTAAATACAGGTGTTGTATTAAAACTATTCATCGCTTCTGGAACATCATAATTAACTGGTGATACTGGAGATATAGGCTCAACAGGTGGTATTGTACCAACTGAATCCACTGGTGGTATCGTATCTACCGGTGCCACAGGCTCAACTGGCGTAACAGGAGCAACCGGCTCAACTGGTGGAATACTAGCATTAACAGAATTATCCCCAGTTGGAATATTTACAGCTTCAGGCTGAGATACTGGCGCCTCTGGTACTTGATTTGGCTCTACCATTGGAATAGTTGGCTGTTCATTTACCCCCGTATTTAAACTATCCACAGGAGGTACAGGTGGAACAGGATTAACATTCCCCATATCAATATTACCTAAAGATACAGAATTTAAACCTTCCTGATTAGTCTCATTATTATTTGGCATATTATTATTCATACTATCTAGCCCCTTTATTATACCTTAATTATAAACTAAAGTGAAACCAATTTCAATGATAAATTTCAATATCACTCAATACAACAACATTATCTCCTTAATCATCTAATAGCAATTTATATATTTCTAAACTGCATACAAACTAGCACCTTCAAAATATATAGTTATATTATAACTATAACATTTATCTTGCAACAAAAAAAGAAGTATCTTTACTCCTTTTTATCTTCAACTACTCCTAATTTTTGAGTTTTTTCTAAAGTAATTTCTTCTTCCCTATAATTAAGTGCTAAACCTATAGTAAAAATATAAGATAATAAATATAGCCAAATCATTAAAACAACAATACTAGCTAAATTACCATAAAATACATCATATCTAGCAAAATTAGTTGTATATAATGAATAAATATAGGTAACCACAATAAAACCTACTGTTGTAAATATAGCCCCTTTATTTACTTCATTACTTTGTATTTTCTTATCAGGAGCCATCGTAAATATAATTTTAATAAAGAAGAAAATAATAAACCAAGAAACAGGACCTTTTAAAACACTAATAAATAAGGTAATATTAGTAATAATTTTCTCACTAATATCCATAATTTGTAACATCTCAATTATTTTATTACCAAATACACTAAAGAATAATAAAAATACAAACAAAAGAATAATAATAAAAATCATAACTAAAGACTTTAATCTTCTTTTAAAAAAGCTAGAATTCTTAATCCCATAAATCATATTAGAACTAGCAATAACACTAGCAGCTCCATTACTAGCAATAACATAGGCAATAATAAGAGTTAAAAAGAAATTCCAATCAGCACGAATCACCATATTTGTCCCCAAAAGCATATCCGCAAATTCTTTACTAAAAGCTTGGGTAATAAAATCACTAATAAAATGTAAATCAAAATGAAATATTGATGCAATATAAGTAAGTATTGTTAAAGTGGGAACAATAGATAAAACAAAAGAAAAAGCGAGATGACCAGGCAAGACTTCCATTTCTGGCTTGGTAATAATTTTAAAGAAATTACTAGCCCCCCTTTTTATCTTCTCACGCATTTTCATCCTCACTTTTCTTTTTTTGCTTTTTCATTTCATCTGTAGCTTCTATAATAGCATCTTCAATTGTTTTAATATTATCTAAAATCATTGAATAACCAAACTCAGCTCCATATTCATATGGTAATTTTTTAAATTCTTTATTTAATTTATGAATATAATTCGTAACTTGTTTTTGAGTAAATCCAACTAAATATACTAAGAACTCATTACCATCAGTACGCATAATATCACTATTATCTAACTGAGTTTTAATTAAAATATTCGCCGCAGCTTTAATCTGTTTATCTCCTTCTTCATATCCTAATGTATCATTAATAAACTGAATATTGTTAAGATCAATTACAATCATAGTTTGTGGATAAACAGTATTATTATTCCAATTATGAATATATTCATTCAAATAATTTCTATTTTTAAGACTAGTTAATTGATCAATAAACTTCATCTTATTTTCTTTCTTAAACTTCTTAGCAACTCTAATTCTCTTACTACTCTTATAAAAAATAATAACGATTATAGCAAAAACAAGTAAAGTAAGTAAAATATATTTAGCAATAGTTCCAAGTATACTACCAGTTTTAACAGTCATACTATGGCTATACATTCCATCATAAATTACTTCATTATTATCGATCATCATCGCATATTTACTAAATAATTGATAAAAAGCACTATCTGTTTTTGACTTAAACTGATAAGTATCATTTAAAGAACTAGTATATCTTTCCGTATAATTAGACAAAGTACTACCAGAATATAAATCAAAAATATTTTTATCAATAACAATAATTACATTATCACGATTTAACTTCCTTAAATCTCCTTCATCTTCATAAGTTTCAATATGAATACCATCAATAGTACTTAAATAATTATGAATAATACTATTTTCTTCAACATAAACCGTATTACCAATTAAACTTTGAATACTATTTACCACTAAATTATTCTCATTACTAGCAATAACACTATATCTTACTACTAAATTACTATCAATCTCATAATATTGATCGCTTAAATGATAATAATTAAAATATAAATCAACATCTCCATTACTTATTGCTCGCTCAAAACGATTTAAATTCCGATATTTTGTATAATTAAATTCTATATCACTAAACTCACTAAAATCATACAAATACATGGCAATAATACCACCATAATTACCACTCATAATTACTTCATAAGGACTATTATTAATAAAACCATAATTATAAATAACACTACGCATAGCATCTACTTCTGTTTCACTAATTCCTAAAGAAGAAGTAAACAAACTAAATTCTTCTCTTTTTAAATATTCATCTAAATGATCTTGATACCAATTTTGATAAAATTTCTTTAATATATTCGTTAAAGTATCATCTCCACCATGAATAACATAATGAAATTTAATATCAGATAAATGATAATTAATAAAATAATCATTAGCAAGTATTTCATCTAAATAAATACTCAAAGGAACGATCATATAATGAATATCATCATCTTCCTTAAAAGCATCTAATAAATCCTCTTCATTTTCATATTGCGTAAAACTAATATTACCAACACTAGTAAAATAACTACTAATATAAGAAGCATCAGTATTAATTACGCCAATATCCATACCAATTAAATCTTGATAATCACTAACAATTTCCTTATCATGACCAACTAATACATAATGATCAGTATAAAAAACAAAATCTGAATCACTTAAACTTCTTGCCACACCAAGCGTAAGTCCATTATTACTTTCTCCATAATTAAAAGTAACAGGATTTAACTCCAAACCATATTGAGTTTTAAAATCATTCAAAAATTCATAAAAAACACCAGTGCCTGTATTACCAAATAAATTAACATCATTAATAACATTTATATTTTGTACAGTATTAATGTTATCATTAATCCATCTTCTTTCACTAGCAGTAAGTTTATTCTCATCTGTCAAAACACGATAAGCAACTAAACTAATAACCACTATAGCAAGTATCACAATAATCGTAATAATTACACTTTTTTTATTTTTCATAAACTACCTACTCTTCTTCTGTATCTTCACTCTCAAATTCTGTATTATTATTCCAAACAATACCACCTGTACCTGATACATTCTTAGCTCCAATTAATTGGAATCCCTCAGCATCTTCCGTATCATCAGCCTGAATCATATATTCTAAATCATAAAAACTTAATGTATCTTCTCCAAAATGCTCTAAACTAGCAAGAGCTATACTTTGCCCTTCTACTAATGTAGTTCCCGGTGCAAAAGTAATAGTAATATAAATAATTTTACCACTAACTCTCATTGTTACATCTTGAACTATTTCATTCTCTTCAATTTTACCAATAATTTCATCTTGCATATCACTATCAAAAGGATAATCTTCAATTCCTTCTAAACGATCTCCATATTTAGAACTAGAATCACCCACAAAATAAGTAATAACTACAACAGATATAGCAATTAAACAAGCGATTAAAATAAAAAGTAAAACAAATAATACACTATTTTCTTGCCAAATCTTTTTTAATTTTTTCATTTATTCACCTCATAGCTAATTTATTATAACATTATTTAGCTTAGAAGACAATTTATAATTATTTTACAATTATTGTCAATAAAAAATGTAAACAGTTTACAAACTATCTACAATTTCTTTAAATTTTTCTTCATTCCAAATCGTTATTCCAAGTTCTTGTGCTTTAATATATTTACTACCAGGCGCATCTCCTACAATAACAACATCAGTCTTTTTGCTAACACTATCAACGCATTTTCCCCCATAAGACTCAATTAAAGCTTTCGCCTCATCTCTACTCACAAAACTAATTGTACCAGTAATAACGAACTTTTTATCAGTAAAATTTTCATTCTCTCGAACTGCCACGCCTAAGTATTTCATATTAATACCCATATCTTCTAAAGTATGAATTAAATTGATATTCGCTGGATTAGCAAAATAATCAACAATATTACGAGCTAAAATATCTCCAATATCTCTAATTTCTGTAAGTTCTTCATAAGTAGCTTTCGCAAGTTGATGAATATCTTTAAAAGTACTAGCCAGTAATTTAGCATTCTTCGCTCCTATACCTGAAATACCTAAACCAAATATTAATCGTTCAACACTATTTTGTTTACTCTCTTCTATAGCCAAAAGCAGATTAGTTACTTTCTTAAGGCCATAACCTTCAAGTTCAATAATATCCTCTTTATGATTTTTTAATAAATAAAAGTCTGGTATAGTACGAATAAACCCCTCATTATAAAAATCTTCAATAATTTCATCACCAAGTCCATCAATATTCATAGCATTTCTACTAGCATAATGGATTAAACTCTCAATATTTTTCTTAGGACAAGCTTCATTTTCACAAAAATAATCAACATTTCCCTTTTTCACCAAAGATGTGCCACAAATAGGACAAGTTTGAATCATCGAAAAAGGTTTTTCCGTACCAATTCTTCGATCAATTTTAGCTTCTACCACCTCAGGAATAACATCTCCTGCTTTCTTAATAGAAACAATATCTCCAATTCGTAAATCAAGGGCACGACAATAATCTTCATTATGTAAAGTAGCTCTCCTAATCGTTGAGCCCATAACCAAAACTGGTTCTAATACGGCATTAGGAGTAACTTGTCCAGTACGCCCTACTGTAAATTTAATGTCAACAAGTTTAGTTAGAACTTCTTCGGCCGGAAATTTATAAGCCGTAGCCCATCTTGGATACTTAGCTGTAGCACCAAGTTCTTGTTGCATTCTAATATCATTCACTTTAATAACGATACCATCAATTTCATAAGGAAGAGATTTCCTTTTTTCCGTATATTCTCTAATAAACTCTAAAATTCCATCAACATCACTCACTAACCTTGAAGCAGGATTCACTTTAAAACCTAATTCTTTCATATACTCTAAAGCTTCATAATGAGTAAGAATACCATAATCTAATGGATTAGGTAAATGATAAATCCAAGTATCTAAATGTCTTTTAGCAGCAATTTTAGGATCTAACTGACGAATAGAACCTGCTGCTGCATTTCTAACATTTTGAAGTTTAACTTCACCATTTTTTTCTCTTTCCAAGTTTAATTTTTCTAAAGTAGCTTTATTCATATAAATTTCGCCACGGACTTCTATATCAATATCACGCCCTAAATCAAGAGGAACTGTTTTAATTGTTTTAACATTATGAGTAATATCTTCACCAATTACTCCATCTCCACGAGTAGCAGCAAACTTTAACTTACCATGTTCATAATGTAAAGATACACTTAACCCATCAATTTTAAGTTCACAAACATATTCTGGCTTAAATCCTGCATTTCTAATTCTTTTATCAAAATCACGAATTTCTTCTTCATTAAAAACATTAGATAAACTAATCATAGGAATAGCATGTCTTACTTTATTAAACTTATCAATAGCCTCTCCCCCAACTCGTTTAGTTGGACTATTAGGATCTTGATATTCTGGATATTTTTCTTCCAAATTAATTAATTCTCTCAAATATTTATCATATTCTTGATCGGTAATACTTGGATTATCTAAATTATAATATTCATAATTAGCTTGATTTAAAATACTAGTTAATTCTTCAATTCTTTTCTTTATCACTTCCATATTATTCCCAAAGTTTATTTGGATAATCTCCTTTCTTAATTAACTCTTGTACTGCTTGTTTAAATCCCTCTAAATCTTCTTTATAAGTAATACCATACCAGCTACTATTAGTAGGAACATTTTTTAAAATAATTTCATGAGACTCAATTTTCTTTTCAACAACATCTGGTAATAATGCCTCACTATTTAAAATAATATTATCATCTTGTTCAAAAAAATGCTGAAAATATTCTTCTAAATAAGTAAAGAAATGATGTTTAAAAGCAAAAATATTCATGGATACTGACTGATTAAGGTCTATTTTAAAAGGTTCGCTTCCATCAAGTGGAGAAGCCAGTGCATACCCATCCTCAGTTGTTATACTACTTTCCACAAGTTTTTGAATAACATCATTTTGAGTAAAACAAACTGCCCTTTTAACACTACCAAATGATGATGCAGTTTTAATATAAGGAAAAGTAATAGATGCATAAACATTTTCATCATGATTACTATTCAAAAACTCTGCAGCTTTTAAAAAAGTATCATATCCATAAAAATCATCAGCATTAATGACAACAAAATCACCATCAACATAATCTTTAGCACAAAGAACTGCTTGAACAGTCCCCCAAGGTTTAACACGTTTTTCTACTAAATACTGTTTACTTGGAATATCTTCAAGTTCTTGAAAAGCATAAGAAACTTGAATTTGATTCTCTAATCTTTTCCCAACAGTATTTCTAAATACTTCTTCTAACTCTTTTTTAATCACAAAAACCACCTTTTTAATCCCAGCTCTTTTAGCATCATAAACAGAATAATCAATAATAAATTCTCCATTTGGCCCGACTGGTTCAATTTGTTTTAATCCACCAAAGCGACTTCCCATTCCCGCTGCCATAACTACTAATGTTTTCTCTTTCATAAAACCTCCATCTATTTCTTTAATTATAACAGTTTTAAATAAGAAGAGCAACGAATTTTAAAGCTTTAAAAACTTTTTAAATCCGTTCGACACGGTTTGACAAATTCCGACACTTCCTTATGTTATGATAGTTTTTAAATCTAAAAAGGAAGGAGGTGCTTCATGCCTACAAAAGTATTTTTCTCTCTTACCGATGATATTTGTTTTAAATATATCTTTGGTAAAGAAGAAATACTAAAAGACTTTCTAAATTCTTTCTTTTCTTATCTTAATGAAGATAAGAAAGTAATAAAAATAGAAATTACGACTAATAAAGAAATGATTGGTAGAAATAGAAAAAATAAAATCTTTTATGGTGATATTCTAGCCTTCTTAAATACCCAAGAAATCGTTTCTTTAGAAATGTATAATTATTTTCAAGAAAAGGAATTTAATAAAAGTGTATCTTACTTAACAAGAATTTATTCTGGACAATTAAAATCTGGTGAAAGTTATATAGATGCTAAAAAAGTAATTAGTATTAATCTAATGCAAGGAAGTTTTAACCGAAACCACCATTTAATGGATGATTATTGTTTCATTAACAAAAGAACTTTAAAAAAATTAGAAAATAATCCATTCGAATTATTTCTAATTCATATTGACTTAGTTAATGATAATGTATATAATGATGATGAGAAAAGATTCATAAAATGGTTAAAATTAATTAAGGCAAAGGATATGGTAGAAATGAGTAAAATAGCGAAGGGAGATAAGAATATGGAACAAGCAGTAAAGTTCATGAGAAGCTTTGTAAATGATGAAGAAGTCTTAGATATTTATGATAAAATCAATGATGTCAAGTACTATGCGAAAGAAGAAGGACTTGCCGAAGGTCTTGTCAAAGGCAAAAGAGAAACAGCTAAGAAGATGCTTGAAAAAGGACTTTCTATTAAAGATATTTCTGAGATTACAGGGCTGTCTCTATCAGAAATAAACAGTTTAAAAGACTAAAATAAAATTGAGCTAGATTCATTTGAATCTAGTTTTTTAATTCTAACACAATTATATAGAACTCCACATAATTAATTAAAAATTCCAAAAGAATTATACTTAATTCACATTGACTTAGTTAATAGTAATGTATATAATGATGATAAGAAAAGATTCATAAAATGGTTAAAATTAATTAAGGCAGGATATGGTGGAAATGAGTAAAATAGCGAAGGAAGATAAGAATATGGAACAAGCAGTAAAGTTTATGAGAAGCTTTGTAAATGATGAAGAAGTCTTAGATATTTATGATAAAATAAATGATGTCAAGTATTATGCGAAAGAAGAAGAAAAAAAGAAACAGCCAAGAAAATGCTTCAAGATGGATTTGATATCAATCAAATTGCAAAATATACAGGATTATCTTTATCAGAAATACAAGCATTAAACTAAAAGAAACATCAATTATTCACATTGAGTAATTGATGTTTTTAATTTATAGCTTTTTTAAACTTTTATGATTTTTCATAAGTTTTCTTACTCCAAAATTTTTAGCAAATGCAACACTTACAAATTTATCATCAACGTCTATAACAACCCCTTTACCATAAATGGTATGCATAACAAGATCTCCCTTATTATAAAATACATCTTCATTACTATATAATTCATCTTTATTTATAACTTTCTCTTCTTTAATACTACTATTAACAGTTTCTAACACATCTTTATTAATTTCACTAATAAAACGAGATGGAGGATTCGCATTTGTTTTACCATAAAGCATTCTTTTCTTAGCATTCGTTAAATAAAGTCTTTCTTTTGCTCTGGTAAATCCAACATAGCATAATCTTCTTTCTTCTTCAATACCAGAATCTCCTTCTAAGAAAGCATTTTGATGAGGAAAAATCCCCTCTTCCATTCCAATAATAAAGACAACTGGAAATTCTAGACCCTTAGCACTATGTAAAGTCATTAAGGTAATAACATTATCATCATCTTGATGTTCTGATATATCTGCAATCAAACTGATTTCTTCCAAAAAGTCATTTAGATTAACAGAACCAGTACGAGCTTCATAACTAGCTGTAATACTTTTAAATTCCATCAAGTTTTCAAGACGAAGTTCAGAATCCAAATTCTTTTCTTGTTCAAGTTCTTTTTTTAGTCCACTTTTATCTAACACATCATCAATTAATTCCGTTAAAGACAAGTTAAGAGCATCTTTTTGTAACTCCAAAATAAGATTTTTAAATTCTAATTCTTTTCCTGATGTAATCGCATCAAACATAGAAATATTTAAACTTTCAGCTTCTTTTTCCAAGTTTTCAATACTCTTATTACCAATACCCCTTTTAGGAGTGTTGATAACTCTTCTTAAACTAACAGCATCGCTAGTGTTATTAATAAGTCTTAAATAACATAATAAATCTTTAATTTCTTTTCGATTATAGAAATAATAACTACCAACGACTTTATAAGGAAAACTATGTTTTAAAAGAACTTCTTCTACATTTCTAGATTGAGCGTTCGTACGATAAAAAATAGCAATATCTTGATAAGTATATCCTTCATTTAATAATTTCTTTATTTCATCAACAATTAAAGCAATCTCATGTTTTTCATCATAACTACGCATATATTTAACTTTAACACCATCACCTAAAGTACTATATAAATCCAAGTCTTTTCTTTCTTTATTATTTTTAATTACACTATTTGCAGCATCCAAAATATTTTTCGTACTTCGATAATTTTGTTCAAGCATAACAACTTTTGTACCAGGAAAATTCTTTTCAAAATCTAAGATATTCCTGAAATTAGCTCCTCGAAATCCATAAATAGATTGACTAGGATCACCAACAACAAAAATATTTTTATACTTACTAGCAAGCATTCTACTAAGCTTATATTGTACTTCATTTGTATCTTGATACTCATCAATTAAAATATACTTATAGTGTTCTTGATAGTGTTCTAAAACACTACTATTTTTCTTAAATAATTCCACAGGTAATTTTAATAAATCATCAAAATCAACGGAATTATTTTTCTTAAGTATTTTAATATATTCATGATAAATCTCTACAACTTTTTTCTCAGCATAAGTATTAAAGAATTTATCAATTTCTGCATCACTTAAAAACTCATTCTTAATAAAACTAATTTTACTACGTACAAAATAAGGACTAACTTCTTTCGGATCAATCCCTCTTTCTTTCATAATCTTTTTAATTAAACTTAAAACATCATCACTATCTAATATCGTAAAGTTTTTATTCATTCCCAGTTCTTCTACATTTTCCCGAATAATTTTAAGTCCAAAAGAATGGAAAGTACCAACAAATACACGATTATTAGGAACTAAAACATTTAATCTTTCTCGCATTTCCTTAGCAGCTTTATTCGTAAATGTAATTGCTAAAATATTCGTGTCGCTAATACCTTGTTCAAGTAAATAAGCAATTCTAGTTGTTAAAACTTTTGTTTTCCCAGAACCAGCACCAGCAATAACTAAACATGGTCCATCAATATGCATAACTGCTTCTTTTTGTTGTTCATTTAATTTATCAAACATCTACTACCACCTAGTTAATTATATCAAAACTTCAGTATTAAAAAAAGATAACTTTACACAAGTTACCATAAAAAATGCACATTGAATTGCAAAAGTAAATTCCACACTAAAATTTAAAATGATAGAAGTAAGTTCTACAAATTTAAAACTGGAATTTACTTGTATAAAGTACTATAATATCTCTTCAATAGTGCATATCTTTGATTTTAGAAAAGAGGTATTATAGTTATGAAAAATAAACACTTATCATTTGATGATAGACTAGAAATTGATTAAGTAGAGAAAAATGTTAAATTTTAACATTTTGTCCCTTTCACACCACCACAGCATACCGTTCGTTCCAATTTATATTACAGTATGTACTTTTGGTCTAGTGGAGAAACTAGCCCCTTTTGCTTTAATCTTTTATTTGATATAGCTGTATTACTATGGGATTGTGTGCACAATTCCAATATGATTAATAGAAATATAGACACAAAAATGTAGACAATGTAAAATAATAAACATTAAGAGATGTCTATAATGGCGAAAGGAAAAAACTATGATGAAGAATTTAAAAAAACAATAGATGAACTTTATAATAATTAAAAACCAGCTTGTTTTGTAACCTCATCCATTTATACAGTTTTTAATATCAAGTTTCTGTTCGTTGAGCCACAATTTTGTTCACATTCCCTTTAGCTCTAGCCATACGTCTGATGTGTTGCATTTTTCTAATACTTCGCAAATACTTACGTGTCCACCTAACACACTAATTTATGTCGAAACAAAAAAAGAAGCAATGATTATTTAATAAATGCTTCTCTTAATGTTTTACATAATTTATATTTTATAATTGCTTCATCATAACAGTTTATTTTATAACTTCTTTTAATTAATTCTTTATTATTTACAATAATATAAGAAATATTTTTATATTTTTGATATAAATAATAATCATATTGATATCGATATATTTTATTATTTTTAGCAAATAATACTAAATGTTTTGGATATTTCTTCTTTAAAAACTCATAAACTGTTCTCTTAGCCATAATTACCTCTTAAATAAACTAAAGTAATAGAACTCTTACGTATAAGAATTCATCTTTAGTATGCTTTTTCTCTTATTAGAGGGGATAGTTATTGTTCCTTATTATATCTTTATATAGCCTGAACCATATAACACTAAATAATTTAAGGAGCTCATGGACGCACGGCATTGCTGTTGTTCGCGTTGTTGTTGTTGTTGACATAGCCGTTGTTGTTCACATTAAACACGTTGTTGCTGTTAGAAGAATTAGGATTTATTCTAACTACCCCAAAAATACTTATCAACAATCTTTCTAGCTTCATTACTATACTTATATGAATAAGTATAATTATTGATTGATGAAAATACTTTTTCAAAGTTATTAATATCTTGATTCAATAAGTATTTATCTTCTTTTACTTTTCTTTTAATACGATTCTTAGTATCTTTCTTAATATTAATAATTGTCTTTTTATTAATAACTCGAAAGCGATAACCAAGCATTGTAAAACCATGTTTTATATTGCTTATCTGTGTTTTTTTAGTATTAATATCTAGTTTATATTCATTAAGTAAAATTTCTTTTATTTTACTTAATGAATATTTTAAATATTCTTTATCTTGATGAATTAATATAAAATCATCCATATATCTTAAATAACACTTAAGTCTTAAATCATGAACAATATAATGATCTAATCTATTTAAATAATATATAGATAAAAATTGACTTGTTAAATTCCCAATAGGAAGACCTTTTCCCTTTAAATAAAGTGGTATTTCATCAAGTTTATATACTTCTTTTAAATGTTTTATTTCTTTATTAATATAATCCTGATTCGTACTATTAAGAATAGAACTTATTAACTTGTATTCATCACTATCTAAATCATTTTTTAACATATTATGAAGTACTTCATGATCAATACTATAAAAATATTTACGAATATCAATCTTTAATACATAAAAAGTATCATACTTTTTATTAATTTCTAAATATTTCTTAATTAACCGTATTCCATAATCTGTACCCATTCCCTTTCTAGTAGCAATATTTCTATTATCTAAATATTTCGTTAATTTAGGTTCTAATATATATCTAGTAGTAAAATGATTAATAACTTTATCAATTATTTTTAAAGACATAATAACTCGTATTTTTGGTTCACTTATCAAGAAGATATCATATTTACCACCATCATAATTATTTGCTTCTAAAATATTTATGATAGTATTAATATTTTGTATCTTATTTCTTTCAAATACTTTTAATTTATTTTTATGTTTCACATTCTTACTTATTTCTTCATAAATATTTAAAATATTAGAGTAATTAATGTATTTTTTCACTCTTAATCCAACCATACATCATTTTATTTAACTCAATTAATTTATTAGAATTTTTCTTTAACCCGTTTTCACTTAAATATTTATGTTTAAATCCTCTTTCAATATAAAAATCTAACATATTTAAAAGTACTAATATTTCTTTTTGATATTCCCTTCTCTCTTGATAATCTTTCGAATAATTAGCCTTTAAAACACAATATAATACATCTAAAGCAACATTATAGATTACATTTTTAGATAATAAATCTTTCTTAGGAAAATTAGCTAGTACACTCTCTAAGAACAAAATATATTCTTTCACTTTCTTAAGTATTTTAAAATCATTCATAAAGAAATTCCTCTATTAACTTTATTAATGAATCTAATCTTCTACTATCTAATCTTTCAATCTTTTTAACAACTTCATTTATTCGATATTCTTTATCTAAGGCTAAAATAGCCTTAGATAAAGAATGTCAAATAATTATTATTAAGAAAAGTATATCTGCACTCATCTTCAATTTCAAAACTGATAGAATACATTTTTAAAGTACTAGTAACTTTCTCCATTGCATCTTTAGGAAACCACACAGTAGTTCTCTCTTTAATTTTATATCCCAGTAAATGATGAATAATAATCGCATCATCACCACTTACTTTATAAAAGTACACCCCACCCCCACCAACCAAAAGATCATATCGAGATTTTTTTGCT
>CALVQO010000019.1 GCA_944358145.1 uncultured Bacilli bacterium
AAAAGCAAAAACTCTCTAAACCTGCATAAACAGAGACTTAGGGAGTTTTTACTTCTTAAAAAGTGTTTAAGTTGAGATTATATCATAAATTTTATAATATGCAAGACTAATTTCATCATTTTTTCATTTTTTTATCACAAAATGAATTTCTTATTGTAAATCTATAATTTTATCAGCATTTTTTCTTACTTTGACTACTCTTTGATTACTTTCATTTTTGGAAATTTCACTTGCATATATTCATCAGGATATAATTCGTCTATTACTTTAAATACAGTATTTGTTGCTGTTTCATTATTCGCTCTATCAGAATATCTAATGGATGCTAATGCGGTTAATGAAACATTGATGATCATAAATATTCCAACAATTACTGTTGTTACTTTGTATAAATTAGTATTCATTTTGCTAATTAGTTTCTTAAATAACGGATATAGAAAATCTACACAAAATACGGCAATGACACCCCAAGCTAGACAATATGGTAAATAAATTCTTCCCCCTATATTTAAATTGAAATGCGAATAGTTCCAAGTAGATGTTCCAAATACATATTCTTGAAACACACTTCCAAAATATTCAAAAGCACTTCCTAAAATCACACCAATAATAAATTTTTGCCAAATTTTTTTGCTACGATAATTATTCATCACTAATACAATAAATATTAATCCAAAGCCATATATGGGTTTAAATGGCCCATATAATAATCCTTGTTTATTAATCCATTCTCCGTTTTTTAGAAAATGCCATAGTGTTTCTAAAACAAAACCGATTAAACAACCTATTACAAATAACCAAACTAATTCTGATAATTTAGTTTTCTCTTTTTTATTTTCCATATTAATCACTCTTTTATTATATCAATTAAATTATTAACTGTAAATTATTTTCATTTATTAAATTATATGTTAAAATATTGATATGAGGTGAAAAAAAATGCATGATTATTATTTTAAACATTTAGATAAAGAAAAAAAGGCAAAAATTAAAGAAAAATATAAGAAAGAGTATGCAGGTAGTGATTTTCAAAAAAGAATAACTAGACTTCTTGTATATAGTATTATCGCTATTGTATTTGGTCTTGGATTAATTATTTATTCTATTATCAGGCCTGAAGAATTAGTTGGAAATTTATTAATTGCCATTCCTTTATTTATTGCCGCGATTATCTTTTTAATTGGTAGATATTATGCTAAATTAATGATTTTAAATAAAATTGCTTTAAAAGAAAAGAACTAAACATCATCAAATTTAGTTCTTTTTTATTTCTTCTATTATTTTTTCTAGCTCTTCTTTGTTTCTAAAGCCGATTACTTTTTGCATTAAATTTCCATCTTTAAAGAAACAAATAGTAGGAATGCTCATTACGCCATAACTAGTTGCTAATTCTTCATGAGTATCTACATTAATTTTTAGAACGTTGGTATCCATTGTTTCTAGGATGCTACCTAACATCTTACATGGTCCACACCAGTCAGCATAAAAATCTACTAACCATATTCCCTCTTTAATTGCATCATTTAAATTCTCATTTTCTAAATACTTAATCATTATTTTCCTCCTCAAATGTATTTAATATTGATTCTGCTCCAGCAAAGTTTAATTTATTGCTATCAATTAGGCTTCTAGCAGTTTCTGGGGTTACTACATGATATTTTAACATAATACTTAGAATTTCTCCATTATAAGCATCTTTGTTGGTAGTACCTTCATATTTTTCTTGTAGATCACTTATTTCTATAATTGCATCATAAGTTTCGTTTACCATTGAACCTATTAATGGGGTTTTGTCAAGTATACTCATGGCTACTGTACTTTCTTTAATCCAGGCATGACTACCATTAAATTGAAGAAGAACAAAAAGAATAATAAAACTAAATACTACAGCTTCAATAAATCCCAGTACTGCCCCGATGATTTTAGATGGAATTCCTAAAATAATTGTCATGGATAATATTCGTTCAATTACTCCTGTTAATCTTAAAATTAATGATAATATAGCATATAATACAACAAAAACTAAAATATAAGCTATACTTTCATATAATAAAATATTTAGTGTAACTAATCCTTGCCAACTTCCACTAAAATCAAAGAATGGTACAAAATTATATAATAAATCGGCAACTGGATTTTTTAAATAATAAGCGATAACTACAACGGCTATTGTACCAACTAAACCAACTAGACTACTAATTGCTCCTTTCTTAAAACCTAATACTGCTCCTAAAAGCAAAAACAATATTACAACTGCATCTACAATTGTCACTTTATCAACTCCTTATTATAATTATATACTAAACTTTTTGAAAAATAAAGTAATATATGATATTATTATTTTAGAGGTGTAAAAAATGACAATAGTTTTTAAAGTTAGTGATAATATTAAACCACTCATGATGGAATTTTATAAGGATAGAATGCTTGATAAAAAGCCTCCTTATTCCGTTTTTCAAGTAAAAGAATATGACTGTGTGATTACTCTTTATGAGTCTGGGAAAGTAATGTTTCAAGGAATTGGTGCAGATATAGAAGCTAGCTATTGGATCGAAGAAGAAAGAATTAAGAATGGGAGAATTATTAATCCAGATGGAACAGAAAAGAAAAATACTATAGAAAAGAAGATTATGTTTAATGAAAGTACTATCGGTTCTGATGAGGTTGGTACTGGAGATTTCTTTGGCCCTATTGTAGTTAGTGCCACTTATGTTTCTAAAGAAGATATTTCCTTTCTTATTGATTTAGGCGTAAGAGATTCTAAGAAAATAACTGATGATAAAATTAAAAAAATTGCTCCAGCTATACTTAAAAAAATCCCTTATTCTACCTATATTTTAACAAATACTTCTTATAATAAAAATTGGAGTGAAGATCTTAATATGAATAAGATTAAGGCTATTTTACATAATAAAGTTTTGGTTAGTATAAAAAATAAAAATTATCCTTATGAAAAAATCGTTGTTGATCAATTCGTTTATCCTCAAAAATATTATGAACATATTAAAGAAGCTAAAGAGAAAGTTACAGATATTACTTTTACGACTAAAGCTGAAGATAAATGCTTATCTGTGGCTGCTGCTTCGATTATTTCGCGATATATCTTTTTAGGAGAAATGGAAAAATTGAGTCAAAGTTTAGGAATTACTTTACCTAAGGGAGCTGGGCCTAATGTTGATCTAGTAGGAATAGAAATTGTTAAAAAATATGGTTATGATAAACTTTATGATATTGCAAAAATGAATTTTAAAAATAAAGACAAAATTAAAAGTGGTATGAAAAATTAACCACTTTTTATGTGCAAATATCTAATATTAGTAACTCTAAAGCATAATATTTGTCTAATTTACCACTTTTTATTTTTAAGTCTAATTCAGTTAGTTTTACTAGCCATTCTTCTAACTCTTTCTTTTTATAAGGAAAGACTTTTTTTAAATACTTTTCTAATTGCCAGTCCATTAATTTTAATTCATTTAAGATTTCATATTCCCTTTTATTCTGTTCTAATAATATTTTAATATTTAACATAATTCTAATATCTCTAGCAATTAAAGATATTAAAACAGTAGGTTCTACTTTCATTGTTTTCAAATCGTTTAGTAACGCTAAACTTTTTTCTAAATCACCATCAATTAGAGCATCGACAAATAAAAAGTTATTTGTATTTATTGATTTTGATATAATATTTTCTACATCTTGTCTTTTAATAAAACATGGTTCATTATAATATAAAATAATTTTTTCTACTTCATTCATTACTAAATCATAATTATTTAAACTATTACTTACTATATATTTTACCGTTTCTGGATCTATTTTATAATTTAACTTTTGTAAATATTTTACTACTCTATTTTCAACTTCATAGTATTTTAAAGCAGGAATAGAAATAATTTCATATTTTTCTTTAAGCAATTTAGTTAACTTCTTTCGAGCGTCTAACTTTTCGTTGCAAATAAAAATAATACTCGTTAAGGAGTTGGGATTTTCTAAATATTTTATCAAAGATTCAGAATCTTTTTCATTTAATTTTCCACTTCCAAAAAAGTTAGCATTTCTCACAATAATAATTTTTTCTTCTTCAAACATAGAAAAGTATCCTGCTTCTAATAAGATATCTTCTATACTTGCATTATTCATATCAAATGAAGTTATATTTTTGTTTTCTTTTATCATATTGTTAATCGTTTCATTGATTAATAAAATACTTTCTCCATTAATTAATACTATCTTCATATTTACCACATCCTAATTATAACATTAAATTTATAAAATATATAGATTAACGTAAAGAAAAATTTATTTTTTTAAGAACCATTTATAAAATTTATACCAATTTATATTCTTTTGCTATTATTCGATCATCACTACAGTATTCGATTATATATTTGTTATTTTTTTTACAAATTATTATGCCAATTGTTTTATCATGATGAAATTTTTTTAAATTATTATCAATATAATTCATGTAGAACAATATCTGGCCAATATGTTCCTTCTTTAATTCTGTTACTTTTAATTCAATTACTACAAAGCAATTATATTCATAATTAAACAGTAATAAATCGATATAATTATATTTATTTCCATATTTAATTTTAAATTCGTTACCTACATAAGTAAAGCCATATCCAAGTTGCAATAAAAATTCATCTAAATTGTTTAGTATTGCTTCTTTTAGTGCATATTCTGTTAAATTTTCATCTAATAAACTAATTTTTATAAGTATTGGATTAGGAACTAAATCATCTACCTTTAATGGTTTAAATTCTATCAATTTTTTTCTAGTCTTATCACTTAATCTATCATATTCATTATTTTTAATTATAGTCTGTAATTGTTTTATTGTTAAATTATTATTCGCAGCATTATTTAAATAATATCTAATTTTATTGATATCTTTTAAGCTTAAAACTTCACGAAAGTGACTCCAACTCAATTTGGTCCATATTATGGACCATTTTTCATTGGCGAACAATTCATAAAATTGTCTTATTCTTCTTAATGTTCTTTCGTTATATTTTTTTCCAACCTCAATCATAAGTTTTTCTGAATATTGCTTAATTATGCTTTTTCCATATACTTTGCCAGCTTTACTTAATATTTTACCAATTTCAAAGTATACTTTTACTTTATGTCTATCTTTGGAATAATCTTTAGCTTTATCATATATTTCACTTTTTAATATTTTTTCTTTTATTTCATTATAGTAATTCATTTTTTCCTCTTTTCTAGGGTGGACAAAGTTCTATTTTTAATTTATCTTTATTTATTTTAAACATAATACTTCCATTTTGATCTGTTCTGTAAATGGTAGTGTTTTTTAAATTTTCTAGTACTTCCATATTGGGATGACCATATCGGTTATTTCTACCTACAGAAATAATGGAATATTTTGGATTTATTTTATCGATCAAATCGGAACTAGTACTTGTTTTACTACCATGATGTCCTACTTTTAGAATATCCATATTGGGAAGATTATATTTTTCTAATATTTCTTTTTCTACTTCTATTCCAGCATCACCCATAAATAATACTTTCAAATCATTCATATTTAAATACATTACATTAGAATTATCATTTTCATTGTCATATAATTTGTAATTTAGAAAAGATAATTTATTTGTTCCTAAATTTAATTCTTTAATATTCTTTAATATTTTTATCTTTTTTTCTTTGGCTAGTTCTACTAATTCTATTTCTAAATCATTTAAAGTGTCATTATTTAGTATTATCTTTTCTACTTTAAACTTGTTTAATAAATTCTTTGCTTCTCCTAAATGATCATAATCTCCATGAGTTGTTATTAAATAATCTAATTTTGTTACTCCTATACTTTTTAAAAAGGTAATTGTGTTATCTGAAATATTATAGGTTTTGTTTTTCTTTTCCCAAGCTTCTTGCTCATAGGTTATTTTTCCACCTGTATCGATTAATACTGCATAGCTTAAATGATTCCCTACTATTACTGTTGAATCCCCTTGACCTACATCTAAAAAATAAATATAAGCATTGGGATTTAAATAAGGAAATATTTTATAGCTTACGATTAATATAATTAATAAGGTAATATATTTTAAATTCTTTTTATAAATTAAATATACACCAATATAATAAATTATGATAAAAATGAAGTTAATTTTTGGTATGATTAAATTAATTTCTATTAAGCTTAATAATTGGCTGATACTCTCTAATATAATTGTACCTATATTTAAAAGTGGACTTAAAAAAGGAAGTATAAAAGTTAATAATGCTAAAGGAAAAATAAAGATGGTTACTAAAGGGACAATAATGATATTATTTATTATAGTTAATAAATTAATTTCATAAAAATTGTATATGGTAATTGGAAAACTAAATAAAAAAGCGATAGAACTTATTTTGATCAACTTCATGAAATAGTTTCCTTTAATTTTTTTACTAAATAAAATTAAGCCAAAGGAAGTTGCAAACGAATAAATAAATCCTAAATGATAAATATAAAACGGATTAATCAAAATTAATAATAAAAATAACAAATATAAAACATTTATCGTATTTAAATTTATTTTTAGTTTACGATTAATTAATAGAAAAATAAATAGCAATGTTCCTCTTAATACAGATGGCGTAAAACCAATTAAGAACATATAAAAAAATAAAAATGTAATTATAATACAATTACTTATTCCCTCTTTTAAATGAATCTTTTTCAATATAGTTGTTAAAAACAATACTAAAGTGCTAATGTGCATTCCTGAAACAGCGAATAAATGGGTAGTTCCATTTTTTTGATAATTTTGATAAACATCATTTTCTATATAATCAACTTCCCCCAAAATCAGGGCATATAAATATGCTTTAGAACTACCCATCTTGTCTATTTTTCTCATCAAGCTACTTTTTACTCTGTTTAATAAACTAGTTTTTCCGGTTAGCATGATTTCGTTTGCGCTAAAAGTAGTATAGATTTTATTGTTATATAAATATTTTTGATAATTAAAAGTGTTTAAGATCGTATTTTGATATGGCTTAGATAACGAACCCTTCAATATTATTTTTTCACCGATTAATATATTGTTTTGCAAATATTCTTTTTCTTCTTCTGTTTTTATATAGTAGGTTACTTTTACTTTTTCTTTTGCTTTGATTATCATGCTTAATTTATTGCCATCAATAGTGTATGAGATAATACTTCCAGTTAGCTCTGTAGTATTTATTGCTAATTTAGATTCATATGTTATTATTTTAGTAAATATTAAAATATAGATAATAGCTAGACATAAACTTATTCCGATGAATTTTTTAGACTGTAATATTATCTTTAATCTTTGCAAAAATGGCATCGCCAATTCCCTTTACTTTTAATAAATCTTCAATACTTTTAAAATAACCATTGGTGTTGCGATATTCAATAATTGCTTCGGCTTTCGCATCACCTATTCCCGTTAACTTTGTTAGCTCTGATTTAGTGGCAGTATTAATATTAATTATACTTGGAGTATTTTCTTCATCAGATACATTTTCACTTGTGTTTCCCGGAACGATTATGCTTTCACTTTTTTCCACGCAGTCTTTAATATTATAATCAGCAGAATCACAAGTTTTTGTTGATGAGGTTTCTTTACCATTTGTTTCTTTCATTTCATTAGTGGTATAAACATAGATTACCATTTCATCACTTACTTTTTTGCTTAAGTTAATTCCATCTTGATAAGCATCTTCTTTAAAACCACCAGCTAAAGTAATTACATCACTAATAATACTTTCGCTATCTACTTCATATACGCCTGGATTATTTACTGCTCCTTTAATGTCAACATGATAAGTAGTAGACTGTTCTTCCACAACAGGTTCTGGATTTTCTTCAGATATATTTGCCATTAATTCTGGTGTTTCCTCTGCTTTATTATTTTTAAAAATACTAAAACATGATAGGGCTAAACAAACACAAATTAAAATGGCAAATATCCCCTCTTTTAAATATTTTTTCATTAAAAATAGTATATCTTGCATTCATCTTCCTCCTTTCTGCTCCTATTGTAACAGAGAGAAAAAATGAATGCAAAAGTCAGATTTATGCAGTTTGATATATGAAATTGATACTATTTATTAAGCAAAATGATATGAACCATATGTGAAAGCGATAGATTTAGTATTTTTTCTTTTTTTTGAATAAAATTGCAAAAAGGAATAAAATGATTAGAAAACAGATAACAGCGATTAATGGTGCTACATATTTTGGCGTGTAAGTACTTGTTTTTACTTCTAAAGAAGCAAAATAATCTTCATTTTGTAAAACATTTTCACTTTTCATCGGATAAACTTCTAGATAATAGCTCATTATCTGTTCATCACTATAAACTGTAATGACAACTTCATTTTGGTCTTCTTCTATGTTATTATTAAAAATTGATATTTCGCTATTTTCATCTGAATCTAATTCTAGTTGTAATTCTTTATCTTGTGTTGTCATATTCACTGTATATCTAGTATTTAAAGGATCAAATTTAACTGATAATTCTCCATTTAAAATTGTTAATTTCTCTAGCATTTCCTCCACCTAAATTTAGTTTAAACAAAAAAAGAAAGTTTATGCTTTCTTATATTAGTTTAATTAAAATTTCATTCATTACATATAGTTTTTTCGGATTAATATAAACATAACCATCTTTATAAATTAAATCGCCACTTTTAATTAAAGGCTTAATTGGAAAAATGTTTTGCATATTCTCTTCAAATTTATCAAAAAAATGTTGTAAGTTAATTCCTTCTAATTTTCTAAAACCTAGAATTAATTCATTTTCCATATTGTCTACTTTACTCATTAGTGATTTACTACTAACAAAATTTCCTTTTAAATATTCTGTTAGACTTTTTGTGTTTTCATAACGTATTGCTTCAACAAAACCACTGGCACCTACACCAAAACCATAATATTCTAGATTATTCCAATAAGTTAAATTATGAAGAGATTCGTATCCCTTTTTAGCAAAATTTGATACTTCATAATGGTTATATCCATTCTTTTTTAGGATTTTACAAATCGTATCATACATTTTAAAATCATGTTCTTCTTCAATAGGTTTAATTTTATTTAATCCTACTAATGTATTTTTTTCAATAATTAGACTATAAGTACTAATATGCTCTGGTTTTAATTTTAATATTTTCTTTAAATCGCTTTTTAACACTTTTATTGTTTCATTTGGTATAGCATACATTAAATCTAAATTAATATTTTTAAAACCAATTTTTCTTAATAAACTTATTTTCTTTTTGGCATCTTTAAAATTACTTGTTCGTTTCATAAATTCAAGTTTTTCTTCATCAAAAGATTCAATACCAATACTTAATCTATTTACTCCTTGCTCATACAAAAAAGTAAATTTTTCTTCTTCTATATCATTTAAATTACATTCTATGGTAAATTCTATTTTGGGGCTTCTATGAAATTTATTTAAAACTTTAAATAACTCTTTTAGCTCTTCAAGAGTAAGACAACTGGGTGTTCCTCCTCCAATATATAAAGTTTCTATTTCTTCTCCCATGTAAGAATTATCAATTTCATTCGCTAATTTTTCTAAATATGGTTTTATCCAGTCATGATTATAGACTACTTTGCAAAAATCACAATATGAACAAATACTATTACAAAAAGGAATATGAATATATACTGATTTTATCTTTTCCATTCCGTTTTATTAATCTTATCTGTAATTGTTACTTTTTTATTGATAATATATTCATTTATCCTTTTTTGTAATTCTTCATCTTCTATTCCTCTAATCATATCATGAAGTGTTGTTTTAGGAATTTGAGCTAATTGAGCAAGCTGTTCAATTGAAAGGCCAGATAAATAAGCTTCAGCATACATTTTAGCTGTAGCCTCATCATATGTTTTACCTCTTTTTCCCGTAGCTCCACCCTTTTTTTGACCGGCTAAAATCATTTTTGCTTGAGCTAATTTTAAGCGTTCTGCTATCACAGCATCATAATGAGGTGCACTTTCATCTCTTATTTTTGCTAAGTATTTTTTAATGCTTGAAGGTGATTTTTGAAAATGTTGTGCTGCTTGTTCTATGGTATGCTCATTAATAATATATTCTGCTACACTGTTTAGATAATCTCTATCCATCATTCATCCTCCCCACTTAATATTGCTAGAAATGCTTCTCCAGGTACTTCAACTGATCCAACCATTTTCATTCTTTTCTTTCCTTCTTTTTGCTTTTCTAGAAGTTTACGCTTTCTTGATACATCCCCACCATAGCATTTTGCTAAAACGTTTTTACGCATGGCACTAAGCGTTTCTCTAGCAATAATTTTAGAACCAATACTTGCTTGAATGGGAAGTTCAAACATTTGTCTTGGTATTAATTCTTTTAATTTTTTGACAATTTTCTTCCCACGTTCATAAGCAAAATCTTTGTGGACAATTATACTCAAGGCATCTACATTTTGACCATTTAATAAGATATCCATTTTTACTAAGTCTGATTCTTCATAACCAGATATTTCATAATCAAATGAAGCATATCCTTTGGTATAACTCTTTAATTTGTCAAAGAAGTCATATACAATTTCTGATAAAGGAATATTATAATGTATGTTTACTCTTGTCTCATCAATATATTCCATATTCTTATATCTTCCTCGTTTATTTTGACATAATTCCATAATAGGACCGATATATTCACTGGGAACAATAATATTCGTATAAATAAATGGCTCTTTAATCCAGGCAATATGGGCTCTATCTGGCATTTTATTAGGTGAATCGATGTTAATTATTTCTCCGCTTGTTAATTTTACTTCATAAATTACACTAGGGCTAGTTGCAATAATATCAATTCCAAATTCCCGCATCACTCTAGTCATAATGATATCCATATGAAGTAGGCCTAAAAAACCAGTACGGAAGCCAAAACCTAGTGCATCAGAAGTTTCTGGTTCAAAGCTTAGAGCAGCATCATTTAATTTTAATTTATTTAGTGCTTCTCTTAAATCCTCAAAACGATTTGGTTCGACAGGAAAAAGGCCAGAATAAACCATGGGTTTCATTGGTTGATATCCTTTAATTGGAGTAGATGCTGGATCATCATAAAGAGTTATTGTATCTCCTACTTGAACTTTAGATATATCTTTAATACTAGCACAAACAAATCCTACTTCACCAACGCTTAATTCGTCTTTTTTTAATTCTTTGGGAGTTGAAACACCTAGTTCAACAATTTCAAAATCAGAATTACTTTGCATAAGTTTAATATGATCTTTAACATGAAGAGTGCCATCAACTACTTTAACTAAAGCAATAACTCCTCGATAAGCATCATATCTACTATCAAATATTAAAGCTCTAGCTTTCGCATTAGGAACAACTTTTGGAGCTGGTATTCTTTTAATAATTTCTTCAATTAATTTAGGAATTCCTTCTCCTGTTTTGCCACTACATAAAACAATTTCACTCTCATCAAAGCCAAATACCTTTTTTAATTCTTTTGTTACTCTTGGAATATCAGCATTCGGCAAATCAATTTTATTGATGACGGGAATAATGGTTAAATTTTGCTCTAAAGCAAGATATAAATTAGCAATAGTTTGTGCTTCTATTCCTTGAGCAGCATCTACTACTAATATTGCTCCTTCACAAGCAGCTAGACTACGGCTTACTTCATAAGAAAAATCGACATGACCGGGAGTATCAATTAAATTGAGAATATATTCTTCATTATTATACTTTGTATGCAATTCAACTGCATTTAATTTAATTGTTATTCCTCTTTCTCTTTCTAGATCCATACTATCTAAAATTTGATCTTTCATTTCTCTTTTATCTAATGCACCCGTGCATTCGAGTATTCGGTCAGCAAGTGTGCTTTTACCGTGATCGATATGAGCTATAATTGAAAAGTTACGAATGTTTTCTTTCTTCATATTTAACACCAATAATATTTTATCAAAACATTACTTCAAAGTCTAGAATAAACTATAATGAAAAAAATGCCACAAGTGGCAAAAATTTTCAGTGATACATCATGAAACTACGAAAGGTGTTTCGGATGTGCCGTTTCCTTCGGAAAATTGTACATCAGCCCTCAGATTAATTACTGGGTGCACACCAATAGTCGTGCTATTCACGCGGTAGTTACCGTTGAGGTAGCCAGTCGAATACACAATTAACACGCGAGCAAGACGTGAGAAGAAGAGAGACGGAGACATGGTCCAATAGTCTTGATTTGTGTATAAGTAATAACTTGTATTATCTCTTTCATATACTCCTCCAGCGTATGCTACTTCATCGGCTGTGATTAATCCGATTGGATATTGTAATGCTTTATTTCCATCGCTACTTCCACTTGTTGTATATAAATCGCTATCACTGGCACATTCGAACGTTGGCGCTTTGTTTGTGTATAGTCTATTATATGCTCCATAATATGTTGTTGTTGTTCCTATGCCACTTCCACTATATGGTGTTTTATCATTACAGAATCCTGCATTCATATCTATATCATCAGCGTGACTTTGAAGAGTATTTTGATACCATGCATTGAATATTCCGAGTATTGTACTATTTGTTTCTGTTCCATGAACATTATTGGCTGTGTATTTAAATCCTACATACATGTTATCGGTGTCTGTTGAGTTAAAGTCACTTGTACTTATTTGTGTTCCTCTTCCTGTTGTTGTGGTACTTGTTCCATTATAGATTAATCTTAATGTTCCATCTCCATTGATTCGGATGATTCGCCAATAGAACCCTGCCCATCTTACCCAGTTATCTGTTACATTTCCTGCAAAATAGTATGTTGTTCCATCATCATCTTCTGCTTGATAGATGGTTCCTGTGGTGTCACTAGTTAATGTGGTACTAAAGTCATCACGTGTAGCTATGGTTTTGCTTGCTATTATATCTTGGATTGTTATTGGTTCTGTATCAAAGTATAAATAACACTTTGTTCTCTTTGTTGTCATTGGACTTACACTTAAACTTTTTGTTGTTACATCATAAGATAGTGAGATGTTATTATCTCTATTTCCATCTATAGTACAGTAACTTTCTTCTTCATTTAAGACGTACTCTGATTCGGGAATAGTATCTGTTTTTGTGTATCCATTATCTCCATTAATATAGACTGCTACGGCATTTAAATCGGCTAAGCTATAATTAATTGTACCATTAACTAAAGGAATAGACTCTGTAACTCTATATTTTGCTTTGGTAAAATTTAATATTACTACACTAATTAATAATACTGCGATTAATCCAATAATGATATTTCTCTTTAAATGATTTCTTTTTAATACCTCAAATTCCATAACTCTGGCTCCTTAGTAAAGTTTTACTTCATTTATTATTTATAATTAATTGTATATATTGGTACTTATTGGATACCTTATACTAATAGGATTATAGCAAAGTTTTATGTACCTTGTCAGGTACATTTTAGAAATTCTAAGTTTTTTTATAGTAACCTTAATACAGGAGGTAAACTTTATGATGCGACTAGTAGCTAATAATTATGAGCCACATGAAACATTTAAGATATTAAGAGAATGGACTGGTCTTACTCAAGAACAACTAGCGAACGAACTGAATCGTCGTAGTAGACATGGAATAAAAAATATTGAAACTGGTAATGCTAGATTTTATTATGAAACAATACTAGAAATATGTAAAAAACATAATATTAAAATTGTATTTGAAAAAGATAACTAAATTTGCTCTAGTTATCTTTTTTATGTTCTTTTCTTTCTTTTTTTAACTCTTTTTTCTTTTCTTTTGCTTCTTCTTTCCATTTCTTCATCATATCAAATACATTGTTGTTTAGATTTGGGAAGGCTTTTAATAATCTATTTGGGAAGGCTTTAAACCCAGCGATACTTTCTTTTAATCTCTTTTCAAATATTACTGGTATCATAGCTATTTTTTCGTTTTTTAATTCTTCAACTATAATAATTCTATTTCTTAAGTTATAAGCGATAATGACAGAATAAATTACATCTAGCAAGAATATAATCAAGAAGATTATTGCTAATATCATCCAAACTTTAAAATCAAATAGACTAAATAAAAAGTAAAATCCTGGAGTAGCTGCGTAGATAATAAATAATGATAAAATACCAAACCCTATTGAATTTTGCAGACATATTCTTCCATTAAGATTATATCTTTTATCACTATAATCCCACCATTTATTATGAAATATCTTTTCTAATAAAAATGAGACAAAATATTCAAGAGCACTGGTAATAATTACACCAAAGACAAATACAACAACTGGATCTTCGTAATATCTAAGTAAACAAAACAAAATTAATAAAGCACCAAAGCCATATATTGGTATGACTGGGCCACATAAAAAGCCTCTATTTACAAACCTTTTTGATCCTAAATAACACCATAGCACTTCAATTAAATAGCCAATAAAAGAACTAAAATAAAAAATTAAACTGCCATATACTAATATTTCTTTCATAACATACCTCTTAAATTATTATAACACGTAATCTATTATAAGACTATCTTTTTGTTCATATTTTGTTTTCTTCTTCATATAATCTAGTAAGTTTAGAAAGGATAAGTTTTATGATTAATAAGCAAAATTTATGGTTTATTACCCTATTTTCTTTAATTATGGTACTTAGTATTTATTATCTTACGATGTCTGATGATACTTTATCAACTCTTAATGTAAGTAGTGATAAAGGTGAAGCTACTGATGTTGTTATATCAGAAGAAAATGATACTTTAGTTGCTCTTCGAGTAGCTGATGAAGAACAATTATTAGCGAGAATGGAAGAACTTGAAAATATCTTACTTAGTGATGTTGCTACTTTACAAGAAAAAAATGATGCTTATGAAGAGTTACAAACTTTAAATAAAACCGAAGGTGAAAAAGATGCTATTGTTAAATTAATTAAGGATGAATATAAACTGGATTCTGTTGTTAAAATAGAAAATAACAATATTACCATTACTATTGCTAGTACTACTCATGATGCTCTACTTGCTAATAATATTATTAGAAGTGTTCAGTCTTTGTATGATAAAGATATGTATATTACTGTTAAATTCAGTTAATTAGGCGTTCTTTTTAACCAAAATGATATTTCACTCATAAAATACACTAGAAACATATTAGAAATGAGTGATTATTTCATGAAAAGAAGTATTTTAACGAATAGAGAAAAAGAAGTATTTGAATTATTAGTAATGAATAAAACAACTAAAGATATAGCTTGTCAATTAAAAATTAGTGAAAAGACTGTAAGAAATCATATATCCAATACTATTCAAAAACTAGGGGTTAAAGGAAGAGCTGGAGCAATTGTAGAATTAGTAAAATTGGGTGAAATAAAAATATAATTTAATCTCCTTCGGGAGATTTTTTAGTACTTAAAATGAGTAAATTAACGTATATATTTATTGGTGATATTATGCTTAAAAAATCAGCCTTAAGAAGAATTATGGTTTCTACTATAGCATTAATTATTGTTGGTGTTTTATATTTTTTTCCTAACGAATATGAATATACTCCTTTAGTTCAAAATGTTGAGTATGTTAACGTAGATGAATCCCCTATTTATCTAGTTAACCCAGATATGTATGTTGTTAGAACAAATATTGCAACAAAAAGTGAAGATGAAATTAGTTTGGCTAAAGAACTTATTGATGCTTTAACTATTGGGAGTGTAAAAAAGGAATATATTAATGAACATTTTAGAGGAGTTATTCCTGAAAATACGAAAATATTAGATATTTCTTTAGATAATGGATTGTTAAAAATTGATTTTTCTAAAGAACTACTTAATACAACAAAGGATATGGAAGAAAAAATGATTGAAGCTATCATTTATACTTTAACAGAAATTGAGGGCGTTGAGCAAATTATGATTTTTGTTGAAGGTAGTAAATTAGATACTTTGCCACAAAGTCAAATAAAGCTTCCTAATACTTTAGATAGAAGTTATGGAATTAATAAGATTTATGATATTACTAGTTTAAAAGATTTGACTAAAACTACTGTTTATTATATAGGTGGTATTGATGATTTAGTTTATTATGTTCCTGTAACTAAAATTGATCATAATGAACAAGATAAAATAGAAATTATTATTGATGAGTTAAAATCTAGTCCAATATATGAAACTAATTTAATGAGTTATTTGGCAAGTAGTGTTGAACTAGAAAGTTATGAAGAATTAGAAAATCAAGTTACTTTGAGTTTTAATCATGCTATATTTGATGATTTTGATGAACAAAATATTTTGGAAGAAGTAAAATACTCTATTTCTTTATCTATTCAAGATACTTTGCATGTAGATGAAGTTATTTTTAAAGTAAATGATGAGGTTGTTGAAACTTTTGGAGAAAAAGAAAAGTCATAGTTTAAATTTCTATGACTTTTAATTTTGAAATTGAGAATTATAGAGTTCTGCATATGCTCCATTTAAAAGACCTCTTTTCTATATTTTAATACATATGTTCGTTGTTATACTTTTTTAAAAAGCCTATAAAGGCTTAATAAACTCGATGGTGACTCCGGAGTGATTCGAACACTCGACCGATCGCTTAGAAGGCGATTGCTCTATCCAGCTGAGCTACGGAGTCATAACTACTAGCTGTAAATGATTATAACTTATTTTTCTTCATTTTGCAATACTAAATTCTATTT
>CALVQO010000020.1 GCA_944358145.1 uncultured Bacilli bacterium
GTACACTTTTGGTCGCACTTTTTAGTGCATTTAGCCCAGGTTCTACCGTGCTTTTTTCAAAACTGTCAGTTAGTCAGGTAATATATGCTGGTGGAACTGACAATAACAGTAATTATGGATATTACTTATATACAGGAGATTATTATTGGACGATATCCCCTTCATATTTTGATGGTTACAATGCTTATATGTTTAGCGTGGATTATGATGGCTACTTATTTAATGATTATATAGATAATACCTATGGCGTACGTCCTGTAATAAATCTATCTGCTGATATTCCTCTAATATCAGGAAATGGTACTATTTCTACACCTTATGAAGTCTAACTGTGTGTAAACACAGTTTTTACTTGCAATTAATTATAATTATGATAAAATAGTGAATCAAATGGGGGAATAATTATGTTTAACGAGATTTTAACCAAAATAATATCTTTATTACCGGATGAAGTAGTAGAAGATGTAATGTTTGATCATATAATAACTAATCTAAAAAAGGAATTAGAAGATGAATCTAAAATTCAATGCATTCAAGCTTCTGTATCACCAAACTTATATCATGAATTAAATACACTATATCCTAAATTTGGTCTAAGTATGACTAGTGGAGAAGAAAACTATTTTTATTTTACATTTTTTAAAGATATTAGTTTAATGAGCTTTAATTTAAAAGAGAGAAATTCTATATATGTTGTAGAACTTATTTTAACAGCTAAAGATCCCGATAAACAAAGAATAACTTTATCAATAGGAGATAGATTAAATAAACTAGAAAAATTGAAAGAAAAAAGTAATGGAGCAATAACAGAAGATTTTAAATATGATGTAGCATATTACAATAAAGATGGTAAAAAATTAGAAAATATTGATTTAGAACTAGAACGTGATCTAAAATTTAGTAAATATTTTTTAGTTCCTATAAAAGATGCTAGAGAGTATCGTCTAAACTTTAAAAAATATGCTGATTTTCTAAATAAAAATCGTTTTCAAAAACAAAATAGTGAATATGATCTAATAGCAAACAACACCATTTTAACGATACCATTTTCCATTAAGAATTTAGAAGTATTTATTAAAGAAGAAAATGACAGAGAATGGTTAGGAGAAGATGATGAACATACTGAATATAAAAATACGGGAGCTTTAGATTCCATTGTTGCATCCATAGAAGAATTAATTGGTGATAGTGAAGAAGTAATTATGTCAAAGACTTTATTAGAAAGTTTAAGTATATATTTATTTGGAATATCATCCAACATGTTATATAACAAAGGACTAATCATTAAAAAACTAAATCAAATTTATACTTTATATTATGTTCATTTAGAACAAGACAAAATCGTAGGAATGTCACATGAATTAACTAGTCAAGAAATAGAAACCATGATAAATAATAATTTAGATAATAAAGATTTAGAAGAAATAAAAGGATTTTTTGGACTAGGAAATATTCGTAAATAAATTAATTGCATTTTAAAAAAAAGAGTGATAAAATACTTACATAAACGTTGATTAAGTATTTAGTAATAGTTAATACTTCTTAAAAGAGAAAAAGTAACTAGGCTGAAATTACTTTTAGATAAGATTAACTATGAAATTCAGACTTAGGAGTTTAACAGTAGGCCGTGCTTTAAACGGAATAAAGTGCTAGATATTCTAGAATTTGGGTGGTACCGCGGATAAAATTCGCCCCAATGTTCTAGAATTTTTTTATTTGAAGGAGGAGAAAAAAATGGAAGAAAAGTTAAGCAAACTAAAAGAAGAATTAAAAGAAAAATTAGCAACTGCTACTAAAGAAGCTGACATTCTAAACATTAAATCAGAATATGTTGGTAAAAAAAGTGAAATATCAAGTATTTTATCTAGTCTAAAAGATATGAGTATTGAAGACAAGAAAAAGTATGGTAGCTTAATTAATAATACCAAAAAAGAAATGGAAGATTTAGTAACAGCAAGATTAGAAGAATTAGAAAATGAAAGTGAAATTACTTTTGATGACACCGTAGATTTTGAACTTGTAACAGGTTCGCTTCATCCAGTAACAATTATTGCTCATGAAATCACGGATATTTTAAAGAGAATGGGATTCACTGTCGTAAGTGGTCCAGAAATGGAATCAGAATATTACAATTTTGAAGCTTTAAATGTACCTAAAGATCATCCCGCTAGAGACATGCAAGATACTTATTTTTTAGATAATGGTATGGTTTTACGTACTCAAACTAGTGATAATCAAATTCATGCTATGGAAAACTTTGGTGCTCCACTTCGAATTTGTGCTCCCGGAAGAGTATTTAGAAATGAAGATTTAGATGCTAATCATGAGAATACTTTTTATCAAATTGAAGGAATGGTTATTGATAAAGGAGTAACGATAGAAAATTTACTTTATGTTATGCAAAATTTACTAAAAGAAGTATTTCATGAAGATGTTAAAGTGCGCTTAAGACCAGGATTTTTCCCATTTACAGAACCAAGTTATGAAATGGATATGTCATGTCTAATCTGTGGTGGAAAAGGATGTCCAACTTGTAAAAATAGTGGCTGGATAGAAATGGTTGGTAGTGGCATGGTACATCCAAATGTACTTCGTGCTGGTGGCATAAATCCAGAAGAATATACTGGTTTTGCCTTTGGTTTTGGTTTAACCAGACTTGCCATGATGAAATATAAAATAAATGATATCAGAGTTTTAAATAGTGGTAACATCCGTTATTTAAAAGAATTCAATTTGAAATAGGAGGTTATTTATGTTAATATCATGTAATAAATTAAAAAGTCATATTAAAAATCCCGAAGACATTGACTGGTTAAATATTTGGGATACTTTTACACTTAGAACTGCAGAAGTAGAGAAAGTAACTGTAAAAGGAGACACGTTTGATAATGTTGTTGTAGGAGAAATAAAAGAATGCATTCCTCACCCTAACAGTGATCATATGCATATCTTACAAGTAGATTATGGAGACAAAGAACCAATTCAAGTTGTATGTGGAGCCAATAATGTACGAGTAGGATTAAAAACAGCATACATCAAAGTAGGTGGTCATATAGATGGAATGGAAATTAAAGCAAGACCCCTAAGAGGAATATTATCAAATGGAATGTGCTGTAGTGGTAGAGAACTAGGAATTAGCGATGATCATAACGGTATAATTGAAGCACCAGATGACTGGGTAGTTGGAACAGACATTAAAGATTATTTGCCAGTAAGAGATATTATTGTAGAAATTGATAATAAATCTTTAACAAACCGACCAGATCTTTGGGGTCATTATGGTATCGCAAGAGAAATATGTGCAATTACGAATCACGAATTATTACCCCTAGATATTTTAGAAATTGAAAACAACAAAGAAGATTTAAATATCGTAATCAAAGATGATAACTTATGTTACCGTTATACAGGACTTAAAATAGACAATATCAAAAACAATAAAACACCATTAGAAATGCAAATATTCTTATTTTATGTAGGAATGCGTTCAATATCACTATTAGTAGATTTAACCAATGTGTTAATGATGGAACTAGGAACTCCTATGCATGCATTCGATGCCAGAGTAGTAAAAAATATTGAAGTAGGACTAGCTAATGAAGGTGACATTTATACCACACTTGACGGAGTAGAAAGAAGCTTAACTAGTGATATGTTAATGATTAAAAATGGTGATCAATATTTTGGTATCGCTGGTGTAATGGGAGGATTAGATAGTGAAATCTTACCTGATACAACAAGTATTTTCTTAGAAAGTGCCTGTTTTAATGCCGCATCAATTAGAAGAACAGCTACCAATTTAGGGTTAAGAACAGAAGCAAGTGCTAGATACGAAAAAAGCCTAGATCCTAACATGACTGATCTTGCTATTAAAAGATTAGCTTATTTATTAAAAGAACAAAACCCAGATATGGTTATCGCTTCTAATTTAACAGATATATATCCAAGAAAATTAAAAGAAGAACAAATCATATTAGATAAAAAAACACTATCTATTTATATGGGTAGAACTTTAGAAGATGAAGAAGTTAAAAATATATTAGAAAAACTAGGCTTTAAAGTAAAAATAGAAAACAATTATTATGATGTAACAGTACCTACATTTAGAGCAACCAAAGATATCAAAATCAAAGAAGATTTAATAGAAGAAATAGCAAGAATTTATGGTCTAGAAAACTTTATACCTAAACCACTAAAATTAGATTTAACAGTAAAAGAACATGAAACAATTTTTAATCAAGAATACGAAGTAAAACGCTTACTAGCTGAAAAATACAATATGCATGAAGTACACAGTTATATTTGGTATGATACTGATTTATTAAAAGAACTAAATATTGAAAAAGACAATATCAAAATATTAGGAAAAGAAACTAATAATATATTAAGAGATGATTTAAGTTTATCTTTAATGAATATTGTTCGTGAAAACTTCAAAAATTATGCTAATTTCAAAATATTTGAAATAGGAACAGTAATAAATAATAATAGTAATAAACGTGTATTAAGTATTATTCTAACAGATAAAGAGACAAATTTAGAAAATATTTATAATGAAGCAAAGAATATAGTAAAATACATATTTAAAGTATTAAAAAATAAAGAAGTAACATTTACAAACAATGTAAATGAATTACCATATTACAATGATACTTTAGGTAAAATGATTAATGTGGATGAAAATAAAATAGGCCAAATCAATGTACTTACAAAATCATGTACAAATAAATTAAGTAAGAAAAAAGCAATTGTAACTATTGATATTGATTTTGACAAATATGTAACTTTACCAAAAGAAGAAATCTTATCAAAAGAAATTAGCAAATATCCAGAAGTAGAATTAGACTATACGATAATATTAGAAGATAAAAAATATGAAGACTTAAAAGAAGTATTAAAAACCTTCCTAAGTAAGTTAATTAGAAGTTATCGTCTAGTAGAAGTATATGAAAATAAATACATGATTCGATATACTTTAGGAAGTGATTTTAAAACTCTTGAACAAAAAGATTTACAAACATTTAAAGATAGGTTTATCAAGCATATTAAAGACAATGGTTTAAAGATTATCGAATAAATTTGACAAGTAGAAAAAAGTGTGTTAATATATTAAACGACTTTTGAAAGGGGGATTTAAAATGGAAAGTTTAGAATTAACTAGACCAGTAGAATCAAAAGTTAGAGAAAGATTAAATGAGGCTTTAAATACAGGATTTTCTAATGATGTTCCAAATCATTTTGAAAGAGAAAGAGAATCATTAAAATTATTTCGTGATATTCTAACTACTCCAGGATTAGAAGATGAACTAGTAGCAAGAATTACTAGCTATGTAATTCAAAATTGCAAACACAGTTTAACTTCTTTTGGTAATACACCAAATCCAAATAGATTAACTGTATTTATGAATACTGTAGATAATTTCCTAACTTCACATCAATGCTTATTACTTGCAGAACATTTTAATAAACAAATTAAAGAAGAAAAAGAAGAAAAATTAACTCGTTAATTTTTCTTTTTTCTTTGTATAAAAATATGCAAAAAAGCTATTGTCTAAATTTAAAAAATCTAGTATAATAAAAACTAAGATAGGGTGAAAAGTTATGGAAAACGTAGATAATAGCAAAAAAAGGATTACGTTAGCAGCTTTAATAATAGTTGTATCAGTAATTATTATAGGAATGAGTTTATCTTATGCATATTATGTTAATACGATTCAAGAAGTAAGACCAGAAAATCAAGGCGTAAATATTACAAGCGGTGAGCTTACGATGAATCTTACAACAAGCGAATATATTGCAGCAAACAGTGCATCATTAATTAATGACGCTGATGTTACACGTGATGCTGATTACACATCTTTTAGTGTTACTCTACCAAGCGATGCTGATGCAGACAGCGCAACTTATTCTTTATATTTAACTGAACTAACAATAACTGACAATTTAAAAAGTAAATATGTAAAGTGGGCATTATATAATGCTGATGGAACGAGTATGATTACAAGTGGTGATTTTCAAAACGCTAATAGGGGAACAAATTTAACTTTACAAGATGGAATATCTATAGCTAAAGGAGAAACTAATTCATACCGTTTATATATATGGTTAAGTAATGATCCGGATGTCAACCAAATAAGTTTATTAAACGGCTCATTAAGTGCCAAAGTTGGATTTAGAGCAGTAACAAATTAACTTAGAAGAAATTCTAAGTTTTATTATGGAAATATTTAGGTATTTAATAAAAGAAAAAATTATGTTATAATGATTCTAAACTAGTAGGAGGTATACATGAGATTTATTGAGATAAAAAATTGTTACAAAGTATATAAAAATGGTGTAGCAGCTATCGCTGATTTAACTCTCAGTATTAACAAAGGGGAATTTGTATTTGTTATAGGAGCCAGTGGTTCTGGTAAATCCACATTAATAAAGATGTTATATCGTGAGGAAAAGCCAACGAAAGGAACTGTCGAAATAGGCGGAATAAATGTCGGAAAATTGCGCAATAGAACAGTTTATAAATTAAGAAGAAAACTAGGAATAGTATTCCAAGACTTTAAACTATTGCCTAAATTAACGGTTTATGAAAATGTTGCCTTTGCTTTAGAATGTTTAGGAATGAAAGGCAGTGAGATTAGGCCTAAAGTGATTAAAGCATTAGATCATGTTGGCTTAAAAGACAAGCTTAGAAGTTTTCCTAACGAATTATCTGGAGGAGAGCAACAAAGAGTATGTATAGCAAGAGCAATAGTAAATAATCCTAAGTTATTAATATGTGATGAGCCGACTGGAAACCTTGATCCTAAAACTTCCAAAGGAATAATGGATGTATTAGAAGCAATTAACAAAGAATTAGGAACAACAATAATTATGGCAACTCATGACAAAGACATCGTTAACCGAATGAAAAAAAGAGTAATTGTTTTAGATAGTGGTGTATTATCGGAAGATCACGAGAAAGGAAGTTATAAAGCCAGTGAAAGCATGTAGAATATTTGTAAGAAGTATAAGAGATTCCTTCAAAAGTGTATTTCGAAATTTCAGTTTAAGTATTGCCAGTATCTTATGTACAACAATTACATTAGTACTTGTTGCCATTGCCATAATCGTTACTGTAAATGTTAACCATATCACTAAAGATTTAGAAGAAGAATTAACAATAGTAGTATATGCTGATGCTGATACATCTGATGAAAGACTAGAAGAAATTGAAAAAGAAATTAATAAAATTAGTACAGTAGCCAAAGTAGAAGCAAAAAGTAAAGAAGAATGGCGTTTAGAAATGCAAAGCTACTCTGATACATTAAATACAACTCTAGATTATTTAGAAGAAAATCCACTATTAGATTCTTTTATTGTAACAGTAGAAAATGTTGATGATTTAAGACCAACAGCCTTAGAAATAAGAAAGATAGAAAATATAGAAAGTGCTAATTATGGAGAAGGAATGGTAGAAGATATCATATCTGTATTTGATATCATTAAGACAGTAACAATTGTTATGGTAGTTGCTTTAATTGTAGTTACAGCCTTCTTAATTAGCAATACAATTAAATTAACAATATTTTCAAGACGTAATGAAATTGAAATTATGCGTTTAGTAGGAAGCAGTAATACCTCAATTAAATTACCATTCGTCTTTGAAGGATTTTTACTTGGAGTATTAGGTTCAATTATCCCAATAATAGTAATGATTTATGGATATTTAATTATGTATGAACAAATTAGCAATTCATCATCATTCAGTATTATTGAACTTGTTCGTCCAATGCCATTTGTTTTAATAACGAGTTTAGTATTATTATTAATAGGTTCATTAGTAGGTATGTTTGGTTCTGCCAGAGCAGTAAGGAAGTATTTGAAGATATGATAAAAAAAGGATGTAATGTTTTAATTAGATTTTGTCTAATTTTGGCAGTAATATTTGCTTATTTTATAACGCCAAATACTGCCCAAGCAGCAGTTGCTGAAACGCTTGGTGATTTAAGAAGAGAATATGAGTCTCTATTAGCAGAAAAAAGAGAATATGACAATAAAACAGAAGAAGCAAAAGCTGAAATTGAAGCAAAACAAGCAGCGATAAGTCAAGCTGAAGAAGACATAACTGAAGCTGAAAAACAATATGATGAAGCAGAGCTTGCCATTGTTGAATCAAATGAAAATATTGCTTCATTAGAAGAGGAAACCAAAAAAGTATTATTATACATGCAACAAATGCAAGGACAAAATGCTTATGTAGAATATGTTACCGGAGCATCAAGTATGACCGAGTTAATCATGCGTGCAGAAGCAGTAAATCAAGTAACAGCATATATTCAAACAACCACCAAAAATCTTGAAGCAGAAATTAAAAAGAACGAAGATTTAAAAGTAGAATTACAAGAAAAACAAAAGAAATTAGAAGAACAAATTACTTCATATGAAGCTGTAATCGCAGAGCAATATGATAATATTGAAGAGTATTCTGAATTCTCATTAGATCTAGAAACTCAAGTAGAAAATGCTAAAAATTTATATGAAAGTTATAAAGAAACTTGCCAAAGTACAGTTGGAAGTACTGCAGACGACGTAGTATTAAGTACTTGTAGTAACGTTCCTTTAAATAGTGGCTGGTTAAAACCTCTTAATTCAGGAGTAGTAACTAGTGCTCAAGGATATCGTACTCACCCCGTAACAGGTCAAAAATATAAATTTCATGCTGCTGTAGATATTGGTGGAAATAAAGAAGGAACACCTGTATATGCCGCTGCATCCGGAGTAGTCAGTGGTGTTGCGTATCGTAATCGCTGTGGTGGAAATAAAGTTTATATCCAAGTAACAGTTGGTGGTGTAAGATATACTACTTATTATTATCACTTACTCTCAATTAATGTTAGTGTTGGTGATGTAGTAACCCAAAATACAGTTATTGGAACTGTTGGTGGAGGATCAACCTCAACATCCAATGGTGGATATGATGCTTGTACAACCGGAGCCCACTTGCACTTTGGTGTAGCAGAAGGCTGGTATTCTAATGAGCCACCTTCATCTCAAGTTATTGCACCTCCAGGATTTAAAAATTCAGTAGGATATCGTTTCTATTCAAGAAGTGATTATTATACAGGTTAAGCATTCTAAAAAAGAATGCTTTTTCTCTGTACAAAAGACAAAAAATAATATATAATTTAGATAATAAAGGTGAGATATGATAAGATACAAAAAAGCTTTAAAAAAAGATCTACCAATGTTAGTAGAATACAAGTTATTAACAATTACCCCTTATATAAAAGAAAAAAATGAACAATTAAAAGCTATCGCTTATGTTAATAATTTTATTATGGATAATTATAAAGAGTGTATATTGATATATAGTTTTTTAAAACCTATAGGAGCTTACTTAATTAAAGACAAAGAATTAGATACTTTATATATTAAAGATAATTATCAAAATAAAGGAATAGGTAGCAAAGTATTAGAAAAGATAAAAGATGAAATAGATAAAATTAAAGTAAAAAAAGAAAATAAAAAAGCCATTCAGTTTTATCAAAAAAATGGCTTTAAAAAAGAAGGAGAAAAAGAAGATTATTTAATTTTAAGAAAGGAAGAAAAAAATGAGAATGAATGAATTTTTAAAACAAATAGCAAGTGATATCAAAACAACAAATAAAGAATTAACGAAAGATGACTTCTATTATTTATTAAAATATACAGGAATTAAACAAGATAAAACCCTAGTAAATGATATTGAAACATTTTACACAACCTTTTTAGAAAACTTAAATAATTCCCTAGTTCGTCATGTTGTAAGAAAAACAGGTGAAAAAGAAAATACAACAAATTACATAGGATTTTATACAGAAAGAAGAGCCAATTACACAGAAAGTTACAAAATATATTTTCCTGTAAAATATGAATATATGATTAGTGCATTAAAAACAATATTTTCTTACTTAATTAGAAATAGTATTGAATCAGTCGTAAAATTTCATGTAAAAGCAACTAATGAAAACATTGTAATTCGTTTTTATCATAAAGAAGATGTTTTACCATTCATTAATTATTGTAACAACAATTTTATTTTAGATGATTTATTAGAACCGGTAAACCCATTTATCGCAACTATTTATGGAATAGGCATTGTAAGAGATGATAATACGCTTAATACTTATAATGGTACTTTAAGTGAAGCTTTAGAAGAATATTTTAAATTCCTAAAAATGTGTGATGCTCTAGATAAAGCAAACGACCTACATTTCTTAGACTTTGTTATGCAAACAGAAGCCAAAGAAGAAAATGAAATAATCAAATTCAATTTAAGAGCAATTATTTCTAATATAAAAGCAATTTTATCAAGAACAAATCCTTTAGATTAAAAAGTTCTTGATATAAAAAGGAATGTGCGTTAAAATAATAAGGCATGGAGAGATTATGAAAAGAGTCTTATTATATTTAAAACAGATATTAAAACCAGAAGATATTATTATTGTAGCAACCAGTGGAGGACCAGATTCAATGTGTCTTCTCCATTTATTGTGTGAGTTAAAGAGTGAATTAAAACTAAATTTAATTGTTGCTCATGTCAATCATAAATTAAGAAATGAAAGTGAAGAAGAAGCTTTATTTGTAAATGAAGTATGTAAAAAGAATGATTTAATTTATGAATATATGGAAATATTAAAATATAATGATGATAATTTAGAAAATGATGCGCGAACCAAAAGATATGATTTCTTTAATAAATTAGCTTTAAAATACCATGCAAAATATGTAATGACTGCCCATCATGGAGATGACTTAATGGAAACGATTTTAATGCGTCTAACTAGAGGAAGCAGTCTAAAAGGTTACAGTGGGTTTAAAAAAGAATATCCTTGTAAAGATTATACTATTATTAGACCACTAATAACCGAAACCAAAAAAGATATTCAAGATTATATGGATGAACGAGGATTAAAGTATTATATTGATGAAAGTAATTTTTCAGAAAAATATACAAGAAATCGTTATCGAATGAAGATGTTACCATTTTTAAAAAAAGAAGATCCTGATGTACATCATAAATTTCTAAAATTTAGTGAAGAATTAATTAGTGTAAATAATTTTTTAGAAAAATATATTCAGGAATTAATTGAGAATATTAGTGATGTTAATGGAATAAAAATCGATGAACTAAAAAAACTAGATAAATTTTTATTAAAAAAAGTAGTAGAATACACATTAACAAAGATATATATTGATGATTTATTCTTAATTAATGATAAGCACACATTTTTAATTATAGGCTTAATTAGAAGTGATAAAAGTAATAATCGGCTAGATTTACCAAATAATTATCAAGCGATAAAGAGTTATAATTATTATAAAATAGAAAAAAATAATAAAGAAGAAAACTATGAATATAGTTTAGAAGACGAGGTTAAATTACCAAATCACATGATAATAAAAAAAATAGGAGAAACGATAGATAAATCAAATTACACCATAAGATTAAATAGTCAAGATATTACTTTGCCAATTAAAATTAGAAATCGTCATAATGGAGATAAGATGTTTGTAAAGAATTTAGGAGGTCAAAAAAAGATCAAAGATATTTTGATTAATGAAAAGATACCATTAGAAAAAAGAGGAGTAATTCCCGTCGTAACTGATAGTAACAATACCATTCTTTGGCTTCCTGGTGTAAAAAAATCAAAATTTGATGTAGAAAGTAATGGAATATATGATATAATACTTTCATATGAGGAGGAATAAAATGAACATAAAAGAAGTGAAAAAAAATAATACAGTTAGAAATTTCTTTCCCTATTTAGTATTGCTAATAATTATTATTGCAACATTATTTATATTAAATATGGGTGGAAGAAAAATTAATGAACTATCAACAGGAGAATTATTAACTGCTTTAGAACAAGGCAAAGTAACAGAAATTACAATTATGCCAAAAAGTAGTGAATCAGTATATTATGTATCTGGTAAATTAGATGGATATGCTGATAATGAATCTTTTGAAACCAAAGTAGTAGAAGCAGAAGTAGATAATGTTCTTGCTTTAACTGAAGAAAATGAAATTGAAGAATATGTTACGGAATCTGATCCAGGATCAAGTCCAGTACTATATATTATAGTAAATATACTACCTTTAGTTTTATTAATTGTTATTTCTTACATTTTATTTTCTAAATTAGCAAGCTCTAATAAAGGTTCTATGGACTTTGGCAAGAGTAGAGCTAAACTTAGTGATGATAAACATCAAGCTAAATTCTCTGATGTAGCAGGATTAAAAGAAGAAAAAGAAGAAGTAAAAGAACTAATTGATTTCTTAAAAAATCCAAAGAAATTCCAAAAATTAGGAGCGAGAATCCCTAAAGGAGTCTTATTAGTAGGTCCTCCAGGAACAGGTAAAACTTTACTTGCTCGTGCAGTTGCAGGAGAAGCAAATGTACCATTCTTCTACATTAGTGGATCTGACTTTGTAGAACTATTCGTTGGTGTAGGTGCATCACGTGTTCGTGAAATGTTTAAAGATGCTAAAAGAAGTGCTCCATGCTTAATCTTTATTGATGAAATAGATGCTGTAGGTCGTCAAAGAGGCACTGGATTAGGTGGAGGTCATGATGAACGTGAACAAACCTTAAACCAATTATTAACAGAAATGGATGGTTTTGGTGAAAATGAAGGAATTATCATTATGGCAGCAACAAACCGTCCTGATGTTCTAGATCCAGCCTTACTTCGTCCAGGAAGATTTGACCGTCAAGTAACAGTAAGCTTACCAGATGCGAATGAACGTGAAGCAATACTTAAAGTTCATGCCAAAAATAAAATTTTAGGTTCAGATGTAAATTTAAAGAACTTAAGTTTAAGAACACCAGGATTTAGTGGAGCTGATCTAGAAAACTTACTTAATGAAGCAGCCCTACTTGCTGTAAGACGCAACAAAGATGCAATAACTATGGATGAAATTGATGAAGCAACTGATAGAGTATTAATGGGACCTGCTAAAGTAAGTCGCAAAATTACCGATAAAGAAAAACGTTTAGTTGCCATTCACGAATCAGGACATGCTGTAATTGGTTTAAAATTAGAAGATGCTAATGAAGTTCACAAAATTACAATTATTCCAAGAGGTGTCGCTGGTGGATACACCATGATGCTTCCAAAAGAAGAAAAAATTGGTATTATGACCAAAAATGAATTACTAGCTCAAATTACAGGTCTTCTAGGTGGTCGTGTTAGTGAAGAAATGTATTTAGATGAAATTACAACTGGAGCAAGCGATGATTTTAGAAGAGCAACCAATATAGCCAGAGCTATGGTTACAGAATATGGTATGAGTGATTTAGGACCAGTAGAATATGAAGAAAAATCTGAAGGAGTATTCTTAGGTCGTGATTACGGTAAAGCGAAAAACTTCTCTGATAAAGTAGCTCATGAAATTGATGAAGAAGTAAGAAAAATTATCAATGAGTGTTATCAAAAAGCTCAAGAAATTTTAAAAGAAAACAAAGATTTAGTCATGTTACTCGCTGATGCTTTAATGGAAAAAGAAACATTAACAAAAGAACAAATTGATTCATTAGTAAAAACAGGAAAAATTAGTTCTGAAGAAAGCGAAAGTGATAAAACTTTAACTGAATTAAGAGAAGAAGCAAAGTTAAAGGGAATTAAAGGTTATACAAAAATGACTAAAGAAGAATTAGAAGAAGCATTAAAAGAAGAATAATGCTTCTTTTTCAATCAAAAAAAACTAGCCAAGCTAGTTTCTAATGTTTTACTTTATTAACTTCTTCTGTTTCTAATTCATCTAATGCGTATTCACAAGCCTGAATAACAAATTGTGAAAAAGAAATATCATAATCTTTTAAAACTGTTTCAATTTTGTTCATTAGTGGAATAGGGAATCTTACACATTTATTAACTGATTCCTTTCTTTCTACATTTAAATTAAATGCCATAATCTCCAACCTCTTTCTACCCTATATTTTATAGTAATTTGATATTGATTTATACATTAAAAAAAGTTATGCAAAATATAATACTAAAATTTCAGTTGCAGCTTTAAACCAAATTTGCTAAAATAATAAAGGAAGTGATAATATGGATAGAGTAGATAAAGTAAATTATTATTTAGATATGGCTGAGGTGGCTTTAGAACGATCTACGTGTCTTAGAAGAAAATGGGGAGCAGTTATTGTCAAAAATGATGAAATTATTGCAACAGGTTACAATGGAGCTCCAAGAGGAAGAAAAAACTGTATTGATTTAAATTATTGTATGCGTGAAAAAATGGAAATTCCTAGAGGAGAAAGATATGAAATGTGTAGAAGTGTACATGCTGAGGCTAATGCTATAATCAGTTCATCTAGAAAAGACTGTATAGACTCTACACTTTATATGGTTGGAATAGAAGTAGCAAATGGAAAATATGTAGCTCACGCTAGACCATGTGCAATGTGTAAAAGAATGATCATCAATAGTGGAATAAAAAGAGTTGTAGTTAGAAATACAAAAACAGAATATGAAATTATAGATGTCAATGATTTTATAGAAAATGATGAAACATTAGATATGGTAATGGGATACTAATCCCATTTTTTCTTTGCAATAAATGTAATAATATCTAGCAATTTTTAAAAAAACATGATAATATTAAATAGTAATATAATAAGGACGGGGATAACCTTGAAAAAGAGATTTATATTTGATGAAACATACATAAAAAAATATGCCAAAAAAGGAAGACTAAAATGGTTAATTATTGGTTTGTCAGCTTTAGTATTAATTGTAATAGTAATTATAGTAATATTAGCAACAAGAAATAATGAACCTGACCCAGTAGAACCAGCCATTCCAACTTTTGAATTGAAAGAAGAACTTACAATAGAAGCAGGTTCACTATTACCAGAAGTAACTGATTACTTTGATGTATTAGAAAATATAGACCCAAATGAAATAGTGATTACTTATCCAGATGAATTTGAATTAAGTTATGATACATCTTTATGTTCAGAAGAAGAAATAGAAGAAATATATAGTGAAGAAAATCCTGATTTTGAAAAATATGACTGTGTAGAAAATTATTTAATTACACCAACAACATATGGAATTACAATTGAATTACAAGGAACAGAATATACAGTGAATTTAACTGTAGAAGATACAAGAGCTCCATCATTAATTACAAAAGATGTTGAAATATATGAAGGAGATACCTATGAATTAGAAGATTTTGTGGATTCTTGTAATGATGCAACTAGTGAATGTACAATAGAATATGTACAAGATGATACGGATGAAGAAGGAAATCCAATTGATTATGCTAACATTACGGATGTGGGTGAACATACAATTAAAATTGTTGCTAGTGATGAATATGGAAATATCACAGATCCAGTAGAAGCTACACTAACTATATTAGAAGTTGAAGGAAACTTATATACAATAAAATTTGATTCAGCTGGTGGAACCCAGATTAACGATCGAAAAGTAGGAGAAAATGGTAATGTAATAGAGCCAACTCCTCCTACAAGAGATGGCTATAACTTCTTAGGTTGGTATTTAGGCGATGAAAAATTTGATTTTAATACCAAAATAACTAGTGATTTAACTTTAACTGCCAAATGGGAAGAAATAAGTGAAGGCGGCGGCTCAGGAGGAGGAACAACACCACCAGGACCAATTAATGTTACAAGTGTTTCTCTAAACTTTAGTCAAATAGGTTTAACAATTGGCCAAACTAAAACAGTAATAGCTTATGTATATCCAACTAATGCTACTAATAAAACGGTAACATGGAGTAGTGCTAATCCAAATATTGCAACAGTATCCAATGGTAATATAACTGGAGTTAGTGCCGGCTCAACAGTTGTTACAGCAACTGCAGGAGGCCGTTCTGCTAGTGTAACTGTAATTGTAAGTGGAAGTGGTGGAACAAGCTGTAGATTTGGAGATGCTAATTATAATACTAGTTATATTTTATCAGTAAATTTAACCCAAAATAATTGTGCAATAGATCCAAATTCTAGTCCAAATGAAAACTTATCTGTATCGGATTATACCAATGTAATTAATGATATAAATGCCATAGGAATTAGAGTAACAACCGGTAATATTGATCATCGTGTAAATCGTCAAAAAATAAAAAATTCAAGTGGTACCGGCTTAGTTGGTTATCAAATTACCATAACAACAAGTGTTATAGATCCAGATAATCCATACATGGTACTCAGTTCGCAGTATATTTTAAGAAGTGATGGTTCAAGACAATTTTTAACAAATAATATATGTAAAAATGGTGTATGTTTAAGTTCATAAAAGGAATGATTAAGTTCATTCTTTTTTTATAAAGTTGTGTTAAACATGATGACTGATAACTAAAAATGGTGTATAATTGTATTAGCCAAACAAATGATAAAGAAAGGAGATATCCTTAATCAGCTAGCCTATCTTTATCTTTGTTTGGCGATAATGGTATATGATTTAGGCTAGTTGATTAAGGATATTTTTTAATGTAT
>CALVQO010000021.1 GCA_944358145.1 uncultured Bacilli bacterium
AAATTTCATAAACTGATGAAATAGTACCATTTCCTGATTTTATGGTAGTATCAGCGGATAAATTAATTACTGGACGTACGCCACGTTCTTCATCTACAGTACCATTACTTATTGCACCACCATTAGCTAAAAACATATCAGCCCAGCCTCCATTAAAATAAGAATATGGAGACATAGTCCAATAATTTGGACCATATAAATAATAATTAGAATTTCCAGTCCCTGATAATCCTCCAGCAAATGACATTTCATCTGCGGTAATTAAACCAATTTTTGTAATATACAAATCTTCAGAATACTCACATTTTAAACTTGGATTTTTATTAGTAACTAGTCTAGTAAAGGCATTAAAGTTAAAATCGCTAAGTGTACTACCATTAACATACACTCTATCGTTACAGAATCCTGGTGTACTAGTAATCATGCTATCATATGCTTGGAGATTATTATTGTACCATGTATCTAGAAAATATTTTATATTACTAAGAGATCCGCCATTAGACACGGTGGGTCTTAATCTACCTGAAGTATAAGTAAAACCTACATATGCAATATCATTTCTTGAAGTATTAAACGCTTCAGAACCTATTAACTTATCAGTTGAATTATCACTGTTAATATGTGCACTAGTTCCATCATAAATTAACCTAACACTTCCATCTCCATTAATTCTAACAACCCTCCACCAATAATTTGCAAATTTTACATAATTATTTTCTACATTTCCTCTAAAATAATAACTTATTCCTAAATTATCTTCAGCCTTATATTGGTTTTATGGTTACATTTTCAAATGTATCAGGATCTGCTAGAGGTCCTATTGGATTAGAACCCATTCTAGATAATTCTACTTGTATATCTATTCCATATCTTAATCTTAAATATTCATTCATGTAACTATATGGATCTTCACTTTCAATAATATCATAAGCATTTTTTGATCTAAATATTTTTGAAGATATATAATTTTCAATTACCTTTCTTTCATAATCTATATTATATAGATTAATCATTCCTTCTTCTTTAACTGGCCTTTGATACATTTTACCCATTACACTATGATAATTAAAATAAGCGATAATTTCTTCATTTTCTTTATGATTTAAATTTTCAAAAAAGTTTAATATTGCTAAATTTTCTGGTTCAAAATAAAAATGTTTTAAATCACGACATGGAGTATTAATTGGTCCAGGAATATCTTTTCTTGTATTGGCATAAGCTAAATGATTATATACTGGTCCATTTGCTTCTAATAAGTTATTTATTGCTGGATTATAAGGTACATTTTGACTTAAATCAATACCATTTGCATTTGAAGTCCAAGCTGCTAGAACGCCAATTGGATAATTATTTTTCTTAACTATATCTAGAACACTTTCTTTGATTTCAGGATCATCTTTTAAATAATCATCTAAATTAACATCATCATATAAAGCTTGATAACTTTTCTTTTCTCTTAATACACTTTCTTCTAATTCACCCTTTTTTACTTTACTTGGTAAGGCTGCATCAGCTCTATAACTTGCCCAATAAACTTTAGCTTTTGCTATTTTTTCTTCTTCGGTTGTATTCTTACCTAAATATAAATCTTGCATAGATGTTGTAATTAAGTATCCTTCTGGATTTACTATAGGAATAAAATCTATAGTATATTCATCTTTTTTAAATTCTTTATCATCTACTAAAGATTCCATTAGACGAACTGCAAAAATGGTCGTAATGATTTCAGCAGCATGGTAAGAGCCACTCACAATTATGTGTTTTGGTCCATTACCTATTTGATAATGATTAATGGGTAAACCATATTCTGAAAACCCTAATGGTTTATTTTTTATTACTTGATTTAAATGAGGATGATTTATTAATTCTTCTACTCTTTAAAAAAAAAACTTAAATTTTTCAATTTAAGCTCTAGATGAGTATTTACCATCTTTGGTAGATACTATTATTTTTTCTCCTTGATTAATAAATAATGGTACTTTTACAATATAACCAGTTTCAATTTTAGCATCTTTTTGAGCATTATTGGTTGTATTTCCTCTTACAGCTGGTTCTGTTTCAATTACTTCATATTCTACTTTTTCAGGTAAAGTAATTCCTAAAATTTCACCTTCGTAATAATCCACTGTAATTTCCATACCCTCTTTAATAAACTTTACTTGATCTTTTAAAGTTTTTTCATTTATTTCTACTTGCTCATAAGTATCATTATTCATAAATACATAGTTATCTCCTGCTGAATAAAGATATTGCATTGGCATTCTATCAATGTGAGCTTTTTGTATCTTTATGTTTGTATTGTATGTATCTTCTGTAATAGATCCAGTTCTTAAATTTCTTAGTTTCATTCTTACAAATGCAGAACCTTTTCCTGGTTTTACATGTTGAAATTCTACTATTTGATATAAATTGTTATCCATGATAATCGTCATACCATTTTTTATATCATTAATATTTATATTCATGATCTCACTCCTCACTCTTTTTAAATATTCCAAATGTTCTTTTCCTTTGTTTTGCCATAGACTTAGTTGTTAAGTTAGGATTCACATTATCATTTTTACTTCTACCCATAACAGCGATAACACGAAAGTTACTTGCTGCTGGTCTTTTTAAACTATGTCTTCTATTTTTCATAACCTCAAACCACTTCTCTATTTTAATTATTTCTTTTCTCTTGCTACTTGATGTTTATGACATTTATTGCAATACTTCTTTAATTCTAAACGATCAGGAGTATTCTTTTTGTTTTTGCTTGTACATCTAATTTCATTACCACATACTGTGCATTTTAAAGTTACATAATTTCTACTTTCATTTTTAGCCATGAAAAGCACCTCCTTTAATAAAATCTAGTAGTATTATATCATTAAATATTCAACTTGAAAAGAGAAAATCGTTCAGCTGTCTAGCAATTAAGCGATTTACCGGAGATCTGTATGTACTTTTACTATCTAAGTTGCTTGTATTAGGGCTTATTACTACTATAGAATACTTGGGATTATCAAATGGAGCATACATTAAGAAAGTATTACTTAAGACGTAGGACTCTAGAGTACCATCATAGTTACTATCAATATAAGATTCACTAGTACCTGTTTTTCCGGCAGCATCAACTTTTTGATTAATATACCAATATCCAGTACCATGCTTCATTACACTATGAAATCCTTCCTTTATTCTTTCTAAATATTTTTCTTCTAAATTTACTTGATTTAATACTTCAACTTCTCTAGATAATACTTGATTTTCACCTGATTTAATACTATTCATTAAACTTAATTTTAATCTTGAGCCATTATTTGCAATAGTATTGATATATTGCAATAGTTGAACTGGTGTGTATAAATCATATTGACCAATTGCTAAATTCATTAATAAATCTGGGGCTATGGTTGTGCCTTTTAATCCTGTGCTTTCATTTGGTAAATCAATACCAGTTTTAGTACCTAAACCAAATTCAGCGAAGGTATTGCGATATGTATTAAAATGATCAATTGTAGATTCTGCTTTCATATTATATGTATAATCATAACCCATGATACCTAAAGCAATAATAAATTGATAATAATTTGAACTTAAGGCTAGAGCCTCTACATCATTTAGTGTTCCTAATTTTTTGTATGAACATTTAGCAGGTTGATTTGCTAATTTGACACAACCATCTGTTAATTTGGTTCCAATATCAATAATTTTATTTTGATATCCTACAGCCATAGATGCCCCTTTTACAGCACTACCTACAGTATAAGCATTTTTTATCACATTAATACTTACATCTTGAAACTCATTATCTTTGCCATTTGTTATTAGTCTAAGTCCAGCGATAGCTTTTATGGCACCAGTATTGGGATCACTAACTAAGGCATATGATTCTTTATAAAATTCCGTATTGGCTGTTTTTTTGGCTTTTAAAATTTCTTCTTTTATGATTTCTTCGGCTTTAAGCTGAATATTAATATCAATTTCTAAGATTAAATCCTGGCCTCTTTGGGCTTCTTTTACTAATTCTAATTGGTTATTTGCTCCTACTTTATAAACTGCTTTTTCCCCTTTTAAATACTCTTCATAATATTCTTCTAAGCCACTAATTCCTACTTTATCTGTTAGTGAATATCCCTCATTTAATAAATCTTTTTTCTCAGCAGGTAAAGAAGAAGAAATACTGCCAAAAATGGTTTTTAATGTTTCATCATATAAATATACTCTTGACCATTCCATTTCACCAAATATTCCTGGTAAATTTTGTTCTATAATGCTAGCATATATTTCATCACTTACTTCTTTAATTAAACATTTATTGTCATAGCTATATCCTTCATTCATTAAAAAATAAAAATAGGAACTATATTTTTCTAAATCACTTAATTCTGCGATCATTTTTTCCGTGATTCGCTCTAATTTTAATTCTTCTAATTCTTCACTTGATAATTTTCTTTCATTGTATAATTTGTATTCTTGGGAAGTAATTAAAGCATCTACTTTGGTACTGTATTTAATTTTATAAAATTCTTTTAGTAATTTATCATTATAAGCATATTCATAATTCGTTAGTTTTGCTAGTTCTTCAGCAATATATAATTCATCTTTTAAAGTAATATTTGATGGTTTATGATAATATATGGTATTTACGCCAATATTATCTACTAAGACATTACCATTTATATCTAATATTCTTCCTCTTGGAGCAGACGTGCCAGTTACATAAACTTCAGTAATCGCTCTACTTTTATTTAAATAATACTCTTTATTATTGTAAGCTAAATCATATACACGATAAATAAAAAAGCCAAAAATAATCGAAAGAAAAATTGTTATTAATATCATTTTTTTTGGCATAGACCTCACCATTATTAGTATTTAAAAAATTACTTTTTTCATACAATATATTAGGTGATATGTATGTATAATTTAATTAAAGCCTATATGGGAAGAATGACTATTCAAGATATTAATAATTTTGCTCTTAGCAAAAATATTCATTTGAGTCCTGAAGAACTTAACTTTGTCTATGATTTTATCGGAAAGAATTGGGAACAAGTCATTCGAAACCCTAAACTTCTTAATTTAGAGAGATATCGTGATCGATTTAGCGAAGAGAATTTTAACAAAATTAAAAAGCTATTTTTAGAATATAGCTCTCGTTATGCTTCTTTCATTTAACTTCTTTTTTAAGAAGTTTTTTGTCGGATTTTGTCGAACGGTTTTTCTTGCTTTTTTTGAGTCTTTCATTCATAATAAATAATTGTTATTTAACTGGTGGTAGCGCCTGCTTCATTTGATGAGTAGTTTAAACTACTGAATTTATTTCAGGGGGTTAAATGAAAGACATGTGATGTAAATGGATGAGGAAAAAAAGTACTTATACATTATAATAATTCTACTTGTTTTAGTTTTGCTAAAAGCATTGTAGAAAAAAAGACGCTAACGAAAGTATAGCGTCTGCAAAAAAACACGCAGGCGTTATCCACCAAGTGAATAACACTTACATGTTTATTTTACTTTATTTTCTAATTAAATACAATTTACAATTTATTTACAAAATTAACTAAAGTGCTTTTTAAATATAAAACGATATCATTACATTATATACAATAGCTCCTTTAAAAAAGCAAAAAGCAAGCATTAGTGTCGAATATTGTCGAACGCTTTTTCTTGCCTTTTTTGAGTCTTTCATTCATAATAATTAATCGTTATTTACTGGTGGTAGCGCCTGCTTCATTTGATGAGTAGTTTAAACTACTGAATTTATTTCAGGTGGTTAAATGAAAGACAGGTGATGTAAATGGATGAGGAAAAAAAGTACTTATACATTATAATAATTCTACTTGTTTTAGTTTTACTAAAAGCATTGTAGAAAAAAAGACGCTAACGAAAGTATAGCGTCTGCAACCAACGCAGGCGTTATCCACTAAGTGAATAACACTTACATGTTTATTTTACTTTATTTTCTAATTAAATACAATTTACATTTTGTTTACAAAATTAACTAAAGTGCTTTTTGTGATTAAACCTGCTGTAACTTATCCTATAATATAAATTGTTTCTAAACCCTACAAGGGTTTACGTGCTGAAGCACGTGGCCGTACCCTACTCCTTAACGGTCGAACGCTTTTTCTTCTCTTTTACTTAACTATCCTTCATATTAAGTTTAGCATATTTTTTAAAGTTTTTTCTAAAATATTTAATTGTTTTGATAAAAATTTCTAATATCATTCATCATTTCTTTATTAAATTTTCCTTCTTTAATCATTGCAATTTCAAATTTATAAGGAGGATATAATCTTTTTTTATCATCATCATTATCGCCAATATAGGGAGTTTCTAGTATTTTAGGAATATTTATTAGGGCTTGATGATTAATAATCTTTATTAAGGTATCAAAGCCAAGCATGCCATATCCTATATTAGCATGACGATCTTTATGAGCTCCTAAAGGATTTTTGCTATCATTAACATGAATACATTTTATGTAATTTAAGCCTATTGTTTGATCAAATTCTTTTAAGAATTCATCAAAGTTTGTCATATTATATCCAGCGTCATTTAAATGACAAGTATCTAGACACACACCAATTAATTCTTTTTTTTCTATGTGTTCAATTATATATTTTATTTCTTCTAATGTACATCCTAATTCTGTACCTTTACCAGCCATTGTTTCTAGAAGAATAGTTACTGTAGTATCTTGTTTTAAAATTTCATTTAAAGCAAAGACAATATTATCAAGCGCTACCGCTTTTTCAATACCTACGCTTGAACCAGGATGAAGAACGATATACTTTATTCCCATTTCTTCACATCTTTTTATTTCTCCTGTTAAAAAACTAATACTAAAATCATATTTTCTTTCATCTAAATTATTCGCTAAATTAACAATGTATGGTGCGTGACAAATTACTGTATTAATGTCAATATTATTTTCTTTCATTAATTTTTGAGCTTCTAATGTACTATCTTTATCAATTGGTTTTCTTAATGTATTTTGAGGAGCGCCTGTATAAAACATAAATGTGTTAGCTCCATAACTTAAAGCTTCTTTTACGCTTCCTAGTAAACCTGATGAGCCAAAAGAAACATGTGAACCTATAATCATTTTTTATCACCTATTCCTATTATAAAATATAAGAAAGAAAAAATCTAGCTTTAACTAGATTAATTCATACTACATGTTGTTGAGGCGTTTGTTGCTGATGCTTCAACATCATCACTGGTTACATCAGGAGTAACACCGTTAATCATATATTGACCATTAGATAACCAAATCTTATAAGTATAATTGCCATCTTCGCCTACTTCAATAGATATACTACCTGTATAAGCTTCATCATTTTTCTCAATTAAGCCTGAGTCAATAATTTCATCATAAGAATAACACTTTGAACTTGAAGAACTTTCCTGAATATATAAAGTTTGAGCAGCTTTAACTAAAGAATTAGCTTCCATAGCAAGAACTTGCTTTTTCGCACTATCTGCCATAGGAACGACAGCATTGGTTGCAATTAAAACAATAACGGATAAGATTACAATAACACATAATAATTCTACTAGAGTAAAACCTTTCTTATTAAAATTCTTCATACATTCACCTTCTAGATTAATTATATCAAAAATCTAAGTTTAGTCAACTCTTAAATCTAAAAAATGTATTAGTTTTCTAAAATTTTGTCGAATTAATTCATTTATTTTTAGATGCTAACTCTTTTTGTATGTTTAATTGGTTCCCATTTTTTTGTTTTTTTAAATAAGCAAATTATGTTAATTGGCATCCAAGTTAAGATGAAGAAGGAAAAACCAAATATGCCTTTTAAGTGATCGCGTAAATTTTTCTTTAACATTTTAATGACAAATATATTTAAAATGATACTGCCTAAATAAAGAAGAACAAAAATATATAGGCTAGATAAGTCAATTATAATGGTATTGATCATTAATCCTTTAATGAATTTTAAAATAAACATGAATAAGGGTAAGATAAAAGATATGATTTGGATAACGGGCGCAATATAATATAATAGACAGTCAAAAGAAAGAAAATTTCCTTTGTACCAAAAACTTTTTAATAAGCTTGGTCCAAATCTATTTAAACAAGCAAGACAACCACTACTCCATCTTTTACGTTGATGCCATGAAACTTTAAAATCCGTTGGATGCTCATCATATGTTATTGCATCTTTAGCAAAACCAATACGAATGTTATTTAAGGCACACATTCCTGTAAATTCGCTATCTTCAGTTAAAGTTCTTACAGAAAAGCCATATTCATCAATTACACTTTTCTTTACACAAAAGCCTGTCCCATTAATTACTGCTGAACCTTTAATCGCCATTCTTGAAGAATTTAAAAAGAAATTTTGTAAATAGTAGAACATGGCATAACTTCCGGTTAAATAATTATCACTAGGATTTTTAGCATCACGGAAGCCTTGAACTACTAAAAATCCTTCGTTTAATTGTTTATTCATCGCTTTTAAAAAGTTTTGATCGACAAGATTATCGGCATCAAAAATAATGTAAGCATCATAATCACTTTCTTTTAAGTAATCAAAAGTATATTTTAATACCTCCCCTTTACTTTTAACTGGAATATCAATATCGATTATTTTAACATTTTGCTTTTGAGCAAGAAGTCTTGTATTATCTGTACAATTATTTGGGATTACGATACAGTCAAATAAATCTTGGGGATAATCTTGATTTTTAATTGTTAAAATAATATCTTCTATTACACTTTCTTCGTTACGACATGGTATTAATATGCCAAATTTATGTAATTTATTTTCCTTTATTTGTTTCTTTGGCTTTTTAAAAGCAAATAAGCAAGTTATTACAAAGTACAAACTAAAGAGAAAACATAAAATCATTGCTATATTGTATACTAAAATCATATTACTTCATCCTTTTTATTATCTCTTCTTTGGTTAAACCATAGTTTTCTAATTCTTTCATGGTATCTTTAATTTGATTTATTAATTCATCAATTTTTAATTCTTTGGCTTTATTTATATTATCACCAATAAATGTTCCTTTGGTTGATTTTGATATAATTAAGCCATTTTCTTCTAAAATATCATAAGCTTTCTTTACGGTATTGGGATTAATTCCTAAATCATAAGCTAAAGAGCGCACACTAGGAATTTGCGTGCCTGGGGCAAGCAAGCCTAGTGTGATTTGTTTTTCTACTTCTTTGACGATTTGTTCGTAGATAGGTTCTCTTTTTGAATAATCTATACTAATATTCATTAATCATACGCTCCTGTATTCATCATATTATGATATTCATTTAGTAAGCTTTGATATTCTTCACTATCTTTAAGATTTTCTTTGTAACGATCAAATTCTTGTTTGAATGATGTGATATTACCAATGGTTATGGTGTAATCTTTGAAATCATAGGCTTTGATATAAATGATATCACTATCTATACTTATTTCATTATCATTTTTTAAATAATTGATAAAAGCCTCTTCATTACTATTAATTACATAATCAAATACATAATAATCTTCTTCAGTAAATAATTCTGTTTTGTAAGCATGTAAATTATAATATACTTCTCTATTTTTTTCTTTTTGATGATTAATAAATAGTTCATTTTGATATTTTAATATTTCTTGATATAATTCTTCATTTAATTTTAAAGGAATAACTACACTTTCATATTGATGATGTTGGTAACTATATAAATTAATTAATTCTTCGTCATCAAGTGAACTTAAGTCAAATTCATCTATTTTATCTATGTTATTTTTAATTAATTCTTTTAGTTTTTTGGTTACTGGAATAGAAGTTCCATTATATTCTATATAGTTAATTTGATTGATATTAAAGGTTTTAATCTTTTCAGCATTAAATTGTGCTAACATATCTCTTAATATTGTATCTAGATTTTGATTTACATCAACAATTACGGAATATTGTCCATTTTTGTTAGAGAAAATAAAGTTGTAACTATTACTTACTTCGCTGTATTCTTTTTCTAATGCTGACTTAATAATTTGGTTAATTAAACTTTGATCAGTAATATCCATTCCTTGATAGCTTATTTTTTCAACATTGGTAATTACTTCTTCACGGGAATCTAATATTTCAAATTCAAGATAATAAACTCCTGTAAAGATTAGGAATAAGATTAAACTTAAAAGAGTTGATTTAACTGGTTTATATATTTCTTTTCTGGTAATTAAATCATAAACTATAGAATAAATTATTATTCCTGCGATAGCGATTAACCAACCGATTATTCCGGCTTCGATAACTATAGCAAAGGTAAGAAAACAAACTGGGATAAGAGTTATTCCTTTTACTAGATAGTGAGCAAAATTATTTTTAAAGCTGGTTTCATTATTTTCCATCTTTCTTTTTTTGAAAACAAAGTAGCCAATTATGGCATAAATTATACTTAGGAAAATCATTTTTACTAAACTTATAGAATTATAATAAGATGTTTCATTCATTACTGATAAAGGAGCAATAAAATTGTAGTTAAATAATTTACCATAATATAATGTATATTCATTATCTAATAAATGACTTTCACATTCTTCAGAATTATAACAATAATAATTTGTTGGCTTACATTCTTCATTATCACATACAATATAATTATTTTCTCCATAATAGTCATTTGCTAAATAATTCATTGCATTAAGATATGGTACAATTAAGACAATTATCGCAAATACTACTAAACTAGCAATTAAATTTCCAGATAAGACTACTGCTAAATTAATGGTAATAAACATGAAAATATAGGATATTAACCAAAAGATAAAATAGTCAATTAATAAAGAAAATGGTATGGTTAAATTGGAAAATAATAGGCCAAATAATCCAAAAATCGCTGTATTAATTAGCATAAATATAATTAGAATTAAGATACCACCAATAGTATTTGTCATAAATAAGGTTTTTCTATTAATTGGTTTTGACATAACAAAGTCGACACTTTTTTTCTTGAAGATAAAACCAAATAAGGTTAAAGATAAAGCTAGAGGAATAAAAATCATTCCGGCATAAGTAAGAAAACTTAATAAATCAAATGTTAATAAATTATTGTTACTAGTAGTAAGTAAAATAATTAAATAGATGATATTAATAATGGGAATTATTCCTAATAGGAATGCTAATAATCCTTTTGATTTTCTAACATTTTCTTTGAAAAAATTAAAATTAAATATTTTGTTCAAAAACATAGCCTAACGCCTCCATTTGATAAATAAATACTTCTTCTAAAGTAAGGGGTAAATAATCTAATATGACTGGATTTAAACTTTCTAAATATGCTCTTGAGTCATGCCCTTCTTCATCAATAATTAAAGTTGCTACACTTCCGATTTTTTTATAAGAAAGAATCTTTAACTTTTTAAATGTTTTCTTATCAAAATCATCTTTTAAGGAAATTTGGATTTTGAACATGTTTGTTTTTAAAGAATCTATATCACTTTCAAATAAAATATTTCCTTTGTATAGTAAACCTAAATTATCACAAATATCTTCTAATTCTCTTAAATTATGACTAGTCATAATAATCGTTGTATCTTTTTTAGACATTGCTTCAGACAATAATTTTTTAAAATATTTTCTGATTACAGGATCTAAGCCATCAAACGTTTCATCAAAAAACATGTATTTGGCATTAGTAGCTAGAGCACATATTAGAGCACATTGCCTTTTCATTCCTTTGGAAAAGCTACTTATTTTTGCGTTTGGATTTAATTTTAGGGTATTTGAAACATTAATTACATAGTTCATATCAAAATTATGATATAAAGACTTATAATACTCGGCCATATCCATTAAGGTATATCCTGGATAAAAATATAAGTCATCAGGTACAAATACCATTTCTTGTTTTAATAATTCATTGTCATAAGCATTTTCATTATCGATTAGTATTGTGCCTTCATTTGGAGTATAAATGCTATTGATTAGCCTTAATAATGTTGATTTACCTGCTCCATTAGCTCCTACTAAACCATAAATGGCATTGTCTTTGATCTTACAATTTAAGTTTTCTAAGACGTAATCTTTGCCATTAAAACTTTTTGATAAATTTTTAATTTCTATCATTTTCTCTCTCCTTAATTGTATTATATGTACTAATACAGTTATAATATACCATGAAATATAAAACTTTGCAAGAAAAAAATGTAAAGTTTGATTTCTTTACATTTTTCTTTTATATTTCATTGATCAGTTAAATTACAAAACATTTAAAAAAGAAATTGATAAAATTCTGTACATTCAGTTATTACAAATTATGAAAAAGGAAAATTCTTAATTGCTACCCCTTTCTTATATACGATTTGTAAAAAATATAATCTATCTGCTGATTATCTTTTAGGTAGAATTGATGAACCTAAACTTATAAAAGAAAATTGATACTTTTTATCGTATCAATTATTCATAACTCATTTGGGTTACATCATAGCCATAGAATTCTAATATACTTACTGCTTTTCTTGATTTGGTTCCTTTGGTACACACGATAAAATATCTTTTATTTTTGTCTAATAGGGTTTTATAATTTAATAATAGTTTTTCATAAGGGATGTTTATACTATCAGGGTGATGATAAGCTGCATAGTCTATTGGGTTTTCTACGTCTATTAGTGTACCCATGTTTTTGTAATAATCTTTTATATTTAACCTTTTCATATTATCACACTATATTTTACGTACTATTTCTATCTGTACTTAATGAAAACGCCTGATATTTAGTTTCTATTCATTGAAAAAATTCATCATCCCTTTTTTATAAGATGAAATCTCCTCATCTTATAAAAAATCCCATAAATGCAAGATTTACAGGACTTTTATCAATTTATTAAATCATTCGTTAAAGAAATCATCAAAGAATTCATCATCAGTTATTACATTGTCATTTACAATAATACTATCAGCATCCACATTAATCTTTGGTTTATTTTGATTTTCTGGCGCTGTATCTTTTAACTCGTTTGTAACTGGATTTTCTTTTGGTAATTCCTCTTTTTCCATTACTTTTGGTTCTTCATTATATACTACTTCAGTTTTAGGTTCGATTGGTTTAGTTACTGGCGTAGTAGAAGTAGCTGGTGTTGCTAGTTCTTTAGATTTTTCCATCTCAGCTTTTTGTCTTGCTTCTTCTTCATCTAATTCTTTTAATCTTCTATCAATATCTTTCATCATTTGATCAATATCCATGTCTGATAAACTACTCATTGGTTTATTAAACATCGGGTTAGAATTAAATGGTGAAGAACTTACTGGATTTATACTTGAAGTCGTATTTCCGTTCATTGGAGATGAAGCGAATGGATTTGCCATTGCTCCGGATGTAAACGGATTACCAAAATTATTGCTAAATGGACTTGGTGAAGCACCACTATTTTCTAAATTGTTCATCATTTGTTTTCTTTTTTCTTCTGTTACGAATTTCTTTAAATCAAATAATTCAATTTTCTTAATTTCACGACTTGGATATGGTGCTTCTTCTCGTTTCATTCCCCAGTCCATTTTAAAATCTGGTTCTAGTTTGGTTTTAAATGGATTCATTCTTAAACGAATGATTATTGCTTGGAATAGTTTTAGTTTCTGTAAATCTGAAACAGTAACAAGTGGCGTTGATGCTGTCTTGTCTTTTTCTTTCGATTTAACTTCTCCACACATTTTTGATATTTCTTCTAGAGCAGCTAACTCAGTAGAGATTAAATATACTAAATTACCACAGTTACCTTTAATAATTTCTGCTACTTCCTTGCCATAAACATCATTTAATTGGGCAAAGTTTTGAATGATAAAGGTAAATCTTATATCACGAGAACGGGCTGCACTAACCATAGAGTCTACATCTTTTAGTGGTGGCATATTGGCAAACTCATCCAAAATGAAGTTGGTTCTAAATGGTAACTTTCCGCCATTTTCTTGAGCTACATCAATTAGCGTTTCATAACATTGTTTAATAAATATAGTCATTAATGAGTGATATGTTTTTTTCTCATCATGAATAATCATGAAGACTGCTGTTTTTTCTCTACCTATGTCTTGCATGTTAAAGTCACTATAAGCAAGCATTTCACTTAGACTTTCACGAGATGAGAAAAGACGAATTTTTTGTCTAAATGTAGATAAAATACCACCTTTTGTTTCGTTTGGTGCATTAATTGTGTTAGATGCAAAGATATAGGGGCTTGATTCAGGTCCTTTTAAATTAAAATATTCTTTAATATAATTACTTGTTGCATAACGCTCTTCCCCTACACTAGACATGTAATTAATACTATTTAAATTTACTTCTTTTTCTTGAGCATCATAAAATAAACCTAAAGCTAAACCAGAAAAATAGTCTGCTGCTGATTTCTCCCAGAAATCAGAATCGCTACTTTTCTTGGTTTGATCATATAAAATATTTAGAGCTACGTCATCTAATAATTCGGTTGATTTATCAGTATTTCCCTCTTTATAGTAACGGTATGGTAAAGTTAAAGGGTTCCAAGCATTTCCATGAGCTGGTTCTCTGAAGTTTAAAACAATAATTTTATAACCACGCTCTTTTAAAGCTGAGGCAGCATACTTATATATTTCTCCTTTAGGGTCGGTAATAATCATTGATTCACCCTTTTTAGCAAGTAAATTTACCATTGGCTTTACTATTGTTTGGGTTTTACCAGATCCTGTAGAACCAATAACTAAGTTGTGATACTGTCCATTATCTACCCATATTTCTTTACCATTATTAATTAATGGTATTCCAGCAGCATTTAAGGTATCCGCTTTGGGATCAACTTTTTCCACATCTGTATCATTTTTAATTTCTTTATCTGTTGCCCATCTTGCGTATCCACTTTCTTGTTTTTCTCCAAACTTTAAGCCTATTCCTTTTCCCTTTTCTTTATTAAATATATAAGAAGATACACTAGTAAATATAATAATTAAAGCAACAACAAACATAAAAAGTGTAATTCCAATATAATCACTAGTAAAAGCTTCGAATGGAAGTAAGCCATAAAATTCACCTTCATTGATAAAAGATGAGAAATTTAAAACAGCTATAGCACATAAATATAATAATAAAACACAATATAAACAAAATATTAAAAAATCTTTTGGTGATATTTTAAATTTCATATTTTTCCTCCCAATTCACAAACTAAAAGTATTATACTACAAAACCATCAAAAGTAAAAGAGATTAATTGATTTTATAGCGATAAAATAAGTTAAAATAAAAATTGTTTTTTAAATAAAATTCTTCTAAATTATAGGTATTTGCATAAGCTTCAAAAAAGTCTTGTAATATTTTGTATTCCGTATTTACATCATAATTTAATCTGGCCGCCACTAAATAATAATACGCTGTATAATTATTAAACTCTTCTAAGTTATACTTTTCTTGAAGCATTTTGATCTCATCATCATATTTTTCAAAAAAGTTATTTTTGCTTTCTTCAGGATTAATTAATATTTTAATCTCATCATGATAACAATACTCATCATCTAATTCTTCTGTACATGTTAATGCTATGAAATCATGATGAAGAAATAAATAAGAATTAATTCCTAAAAATAGAAGCGTGATTATTAGCAAAATGACAAAAATTAAAACTATACGATAATGATCAAAATAATTAATTATTTTCTTTAACATTTAATCCTCCAAAACGACGATCAGTATGTTCATACATGAATAATGCTTTATTAAATTCTGATTTATCAAAATCAGGAAAAAGAGTATTGGTAAAATAAAATTCACTATAACTTAATTCATATAACATGAAGTTACTTAATCTTAACTCTCCTCCTGTTCTTATTAATAAGTCAATAGGTGGCAAATCTTGATATAAATAGTGATAGAAATCTTCTTTAGTAAAGTTCTTTATATCCAAACCATTTTTGATATCTTCTGCTAGTTTAATTGCTCCATCTATTATTTCTTCTTGTCCACCATAATTTAGACATATATTTAGAATTCCTGCTGAATTATTCTTTGTTTTTTCTTCAATAGTATTAATTGCCTCTATAACATCTGCTCTTAAATTTTCTTTTCTACCAGATATGACTACTTTGATTCCCTTTTTATTTATTTTTTCAAATTTTGTATTAAACATTTTAATAAACAAGTCCATTAAATAATCTACTTCTTCTTTACTTCTTTTAAAATTATCTGTTGAAAAAGCGTAGACACTTAATATTTTTACACCCATATCGATCGCATGAATTGCTAATTTTTCTAAAGTTTTACTTCCTTCTAAATGGCCCATACTTCTTTTTAGACCACGGTTCGTTGCCCATCTGCCATTGCCGTCCATAATTATAGCTACATGTTTTGGTACATTCACAAAAACACAACCTTTCTCATAAATTATAACATAGATATTGCATGAAAACTATATTTTTGTTATAATTTGGATATGCTGATTTAGTTTAGTGGTAAAACGGATGCATGGTAAGCATCAGAGGACTGTTCAATTCAGTCATTCAGCACCATT
>CALVQO010000022.1 GCA_944358145.1 uncultured Bacilli bacterium
TAAAAACAAAGTGGAGATAAACTCCACCCGAAAAAAATTTATTATATCTTGCCCATGTGTAAAGGATTAAGCGACATAGGCAAGATAATTAATTAGTTTGAACAACGTAAGGATCATCTATGGTACCATTTCCACTAAGGATTCCAACATCAGCTGATAGATTTATTACAGGTCTTACGCCTAAATTGCTTGTTACATAAGTAGACATTGTACCAAAAAAGGGAATGGAATGTACATACCAAACATATGCCTGTCCTTCTTGATATTTAGAAGGTGTCATAGTCCAGTATAGAGTATCAGTATATAAATAATTATTAGAAGTTCCACCATTCCAAGAATAACCACCAAATATTATTTCATCAAGTGTAATTAAGCCTATTGGATTTTTAAGTTTATTATTTGTTTTTGAAAACAAATTTTCTTCATTACATTGCAAACTAGGTTCTCCTTTATTAATATAATTTTCAAAACTTTTATAGTTAAAATCATTGCTATTACTGTTCCGGTCATTGCAAAAGCCTATATAGGGATCTAGATATTGTTCATATTTTGACAAATTACTTTCATACCATTCATTTAACACATTTAAAATAGTGCTATTTACTTCATATCCATATTGTTGGTTTAATGTATATTTAAATCCAACATATTCGCTTAGGTTATCTTCTTCATTATATCTGCTAGTTCCTATAATGGTATTATTTCCTGTAATATTGGGCTCTTCACCTTGATATATTATCCTAATACTTTTATCTCCATTAATCCGAATAATTCTCCAATAATATCCAGCAAAATAGACCCAGTTATCGCTTGGATTTCCAGCAAAATAATAGCTTGTTCCTCCAGTCCAATCTGTAGTTTGATAAATTATGCCTGTCGTATCCCCTTCTAATGTGGACGTAAAATTATTTCTTGTTTGAATATCTTTATTGGCTAAGATAGTATCATTTAACAGCACTTTGATATCTACTAGATTACTACATATTATCTTACTTGTTCCATTTAGTTTTGTACATACCATTTGTTTGTTATTATTTCCTTGTAATTCAACTGAGAAACTATTATTTACTATACTTGCACCGGTATTTGGTGTACATATATTATCTGTTGTTACACAATAACTTGCACTTGTTACATTATTGGTTAAGTTTGCTGTTAAAGTTTTATCACTTAAGCTAAATTGTGCTTCTAATGTATCTATTATTGTTGTTTCTGGATTTGCTATCACATTGATTTTTGATGAATATACTTTATTTGCAGCCTGTTCTACTGTTGCATCATAATCTACCCATATTTTTAAGTGATAGGTTTTAGATTCACTTGCTCCTAGACTTCCAGTATATAAATTGTATGACTCATATGCTCCACTTATTGTTGGTGTTGTACTTGTATTATCACTTAATGTAGATATGATATTATCTACTGTATCACTAAATAATGCTACTTTTATATAATCAGCATTAAGTGAATGATGCAACTTGATTTAAACTTTCTAAGTTAATTTGATAGTTTGTTGCACTATTACAATTATTCTTTACCGTAAAATCATAACTAGTTGTTTCTAATCCTTCTATATCTGTTATAGGATAAGCATTTTCTAAATTTATCGCAGTTGATTCATCAGTCAAACTAATACTTAAACAACCACTCGTAAAAGTATTAGCAGTCTCTTGACTTCCTCCTACACTAAAGAAAGCTAAACTCACTCCTACAATTATTCCTGTTATTCCAATTAAGCTTATAGTTAAAATAATTATTTTCTTCTTCATTCTATTCACCTACTCAATTATATTTATAACTTTATTATATCTTTTATGGGGCATACTTGTCAATGTAAAAATGAGGCATACTTGCTACTATTTTTATAGGTGAGAATAATGCTTAAAGAATATCGTAAAAGAAAAAATATAAGTCAGGAAGAATTAGAAAAACTAACTAATATTGATCGTAAGACTATTTTTCGAATTGAAAATGATTTAAATATGCCTCTTCTTGATACTTTTGCTAAAATGGTTATTGCTCTTAATTTGACTGATAAGGAAATAGCTTTAGAAGTTAAAAATAGTATTAAAGCAAATAAAAATACTTTCAAAAACTAATAGGAAGTATTTTTTTATTTCTTTTGTAAGTTCCCTTTCCGATAAACTATTCTTAATGCATAAAGTAAAGTAAGGCGCAATGCGCCGCATTTTGGAAAAGTTAAAAAGAATTGTTTAAATCTTCTTAAGTTAGTAGCAATAGCCTTTGCCATAAACTTGAGTTAATTGAATTGACCACTTCTTAATCAAATCATTACCATACTTTGCATTTGTTTGATCTCCTTGAACTTCTACAATTAAACGTCCGACATTCCAGTATGTTTCTACTAAACTATAATTTTCTTCTAATCTTCTAGCTCGTTTAATTATTTCATTTTGCTTAATTAGATGTTCTATTTCTTGGTACTTACTTTTAATTATAAAGATTTATTTTTTTCTTTTCATATTTGTTTTTGATCATAATCTAAAGCTATATGATTTTCTACTGTAAGAATTGCAACTAAATTATTAAATTTTCTTTTGCTTGATAAACTGTTTCCATTTTGGAAACAATTGCCTTCTTTGCTCATTTATTTTTTCAAACAAGTTTTGTGGCTTGGGTTTGTTTTCATTGGCTAAAATAAAAAGAAAACTTCTTTAAACGTTTTCTTTTTGGCTTAATTCTTTATAATAAGCATATCTTTTTTTAGCATTTTCTATTTGTTTTGATAATAAATCACTCGCTAAATCTTTATCTTTTATTTTTAGCGCATTATATCTTACTTCATTATCTAAAAATAATTCATAATCATTAAAGTTTGGCTCTTTATTATCCATATATAGTTTTTCTTCTTCTGGATTATAACGCATTAAAAGAGTGTATCCTACTTCACTGGCTAAACGCTCTTCTTCAATTGAATGAGACATACCAGTTTTAATTCCTTGTTCTATACATGGAGAGTAGGCAATAATTATTGCTGGACCATTATGTTCCATTGCTTCTTTCATTGCTTTAATAGAATGCATCATGTTGGCACCTAAACTAATACTTGCTACATAACAATTTGGATAAGACATCGCTATTCTAAATAAATCTTTTTTGGCTGTTTTTTTGCCTAAATCAGCAAATTCAGCAACAGCACCAAGTTTACTAGACTTACTAGCTTGTCCACCAGTATTTGAATAGACCTCAGTATCTAGTACTAATACTTTTATATTTTCATCAGTAGATAATACATGATCTAATCCTCCAAAGCCAATATCATAAGCCCAACCATCTCCACCTATAGCTAGTACAGTACGTGCTGGTATATAATTTAATAGACTTTTTAACTTTTCTGGAATTTCTAGTTTAGCTAACTTATCTTTTATTTGCATAGTTATTTTGAAATCATTCATATTATTTAAAAAACTTTCAAATAACTCTTTGATCTCATCATTTACATTGTTTATTTCTTCTTCCATGATCATCTTTATTAAATTTCTTTTATTTTGGAAGGATAAATGCATTCCTAAAGCAAATTCAGCATTATCTTCAAATAAAGAATTAGCCCATGGAATTGTATATGGTGTTGTTGGTACTGAACCACCATAAATGCTTGAACAACCTGTGGCATTAGCTATAACTAATTCATCACCGAAAAGTCTTGTGATTAAATTAATGTATGGGGTTTCTCCACATCCGGCACAGGCTCCACTAAATTCAAATCTTGGTTTACATAAAGATGCTCCGGGAACACTAAATTTATTTAATACTTCAGGATTTTCATAATTGTTAAAATATTCATTTGCTTTCTTTTGATTTTCCATATTTACTGGACCAAATTCTAAAGCTTTCTTTCCATTTTTTCCTGGGCATTCTTCTATACATAAACCACACTCTGTACAGTCTACTTCACTAACTAATACTTGATAAGTATAATCTTTATTTGCTAAAAATGGTATCCCTTCTTGATCTTTAGTTACAAAAGTTCTAATTACTGCATGTGGACATACAAAACTACATCTTCCACATTCTATACAATTTTCTTTTATCCATTTAGGGGCAAAACTATTAACATGCCTTTTTTCTAATTTACTTAATCCATCTGGAAAAGTTCCTGTTTTTAAACTTGCTACTTCACTAACTGTTAATTCATCACCTAAACGTCTATTAATTTTACTAAATACGTCTAATTCTGTTTCTTTGGAATTAGCAGTTTTTCCTTCTATCTTTATTTCTTTTAAATTAACAAGAGCTTCTTTAATAGCATTAATATTGCTGTTAATGATATTTTCGCCCTTTGTTTTAAAACTTTTTTTAATGCTTTCTTCTAATAATTCATAAGCATTCGGAATATTTAGTTTATCTAGAACTATCATTTCAATAATTTTACTAATTTTTCCTCTTATTCCTGATTTTGCTGCGATAAGTGATGCATCAACAATAAATACTTTTACTTTTCGATCCTCTATTATTTGTCTATCTTCTAAGCTAATTAAATTACTAAGTTCTTCTTCGCTTTTATTTGTATTAATGATAATTGCCCCATTTTCAGTTATATCTTTAATCATATTGAATTTTTTAAAATATTCATCTTTAGTTACAACAATTAAACTAGGATTTTCAACATAATATGGTGCATTAATTTCTTTATTACTGATTCTTAAATTACTAACTGTTACTCCTCCACTTTTTTTAGAGTCATAAGAAAAGTAACCATTAACATAATTTCCAACATTACCCATAATATGCAATATATCTTTAGATGCACTAACACAGCCATCAGAACCATAACCATATATTAAAAATTCTTTAGCATTTAAAGGAATTTTATATTCTTCTTTGGGAAGACTTGTGTTTGTTAAATCATCTATAATACCAATTGTGAAATTATTTTTTGGTTCTTGTTCTAACATGGTATAAACACTTTTAATATCTCCTGGAGTAGTATTTTTGCTAGATAAGCCAAACCGTCCTCCAACAATGTGAATGTCTTTATCTTTCAAAGCATTTACAATATCTAAATATAGTGGTTCACCATTTGCTCCTGCTTCTTTTGTTCTATCTAAAACAGCAATATTTTTTACCGATTTAGGCAAAACATTTAATAAATATTTTACACTAAATGGTCGATATAAATGAACGGTGATTAAACCAATTTTTTTCCCTTTTTTTAATTCTTCATCAATTACTAATTTAATTGTATCAGTTATACTTCCCATAGCAATAATGATATTTTGGGCATCACTAGCTCCATAATAATTAAATGGTTGGTAATCAGTTCCCATTATTTTATTGATCTTATTCATATATTCATTTACAATATCGGGAAGTATGTTATAACTAGGATTTCTTGCTTCTTGCGTTTGGAAGAAAATATCTTCATTCATTGCTAAGCCTTTTTGTATTCCTGATGAAACATTTAAAGCTTTTTTCTTAAATTCATCAATTTTATCCCAAGGAATTAATTTTTCTAATTCTTCTAGTGGAAGCTCTTTGATACTACTTATTTCATGACTAGTTCTAAAGCCATCAAAAAAGTGTAAGAAAGGAATACTTCCTTCAATTGCTGATAAATGAGCTACGGCTGCTAGATTCTGGGCATCATAGCCATTTGATGAAGCAAGAATAGCAAATCCTGTACTTCGCACTGCATAAATATCACTATGATCACCAAAAATAGATAAGGCATTCGTTGCTACGGTTCTTGCTGCTACATGAATTACTCCTGGAAGCATTTCCCCAGCAATTTTATACATATTGGGTATCATTAACAATAGTCCTTGGCTTGCTGTAAAAGTAGAAGCTAGCGAACCACTAATTAAAGCTCCATGAAAAGCTCCTGCAGCACCTGCTTCACTTTGCATTTCTATTACTTTTACAGGAGATGCAAACAAATTTAATTTTTCATGACTTAAAGAATCCACATTAGATGCCATAGGACTAGATGGCGTAATGGGATAAATACTAGATATTTCACTAAAAAAGTAAGCTATATCGCTACATGCTTTATTTCCATCACATATTTTCATATTCATATCACCTATTTCATTATAGCATGGAACGAATTAAATGTCATGAATTTTAAACGATAAAGAAAGGCGAATTATGTCACAATTTTATCTTTTTAATTCTAGAGTTCTAACCATTTTAATTTGAGGAATACTTAATTCATTAGTATCTAAAGGTATTGGTTCTGTTTTTAATTGCTGCATTCTTTCTATATTATTTAGCTTTTTGTTGGTTATTTCTTCTTTGTACTCAATATTTTTTAGTATTTCACTGATCTTATTAGATATTTCATCATCTTCTAATCTTTTTATTTCTTCTTGCATGTCTTTACTTCCATAAAAGTTAATTGCAAATAATATTGCTCCGATAACCGGATGAATTATGCCTAATAATACTAAAGAAATTGTAAATAAAGATATTCCTTTAAATATCAATTGAAGTATTTTACCAAAAAATTTCATTTTTTTATTGACAATATCATTAATTTCTTTAATATCATTTATGTCTTCTTTACAACCTAATAAAAACTCCTTAATATCCATTAAATCTTCTTTCGTTGCTTCTCCACTAAAAAGTAAATCATGAATGTCATCTAATTGGCTTTTTATATAGTCTAATATTGCTTGTGTTTTCATCTTTATAACCTCGGCTATTTATTATAACGCATTTTTAATTGTTTCTCAATTGCTTTTTTGGATTATATTTTTACATAGATTATACCATATTGAATACTTCGGTTGTCTCATAAGTATTAATTACTTCATAAGTCACCTTACTATTATTAATTGTGTAAACTCTTTCTTCTACTTCAAGAGGTGTACCGATTTCATAATCATAACTAGAAATTTTTGGCGTTAAATAATATATTTTATCATTTTCTACTTTTACATAAACTCCACAAATATCTAAATCCCAATTATCACAAACATTTAAAGAATCATCATAATAATTATTTAACATTGGTACATTGGTTATTGATGCTATGACAAAAGCAGATTCATTATCTCCTTCATACCAATTAGAATTAATTCCATCATTAACAATTTCTAAATTTTCATCAAAAATATAAAGATGATCCATAGCATATACTAATAAATAGTTTTTGTTATCTGTTCCTTTTATTATTGAAAAATTATTTTCATTGAATTTTTGATTTATCGCTTCTATCGTAAATAAGTTATTTAAACTAATATTATAAAATTCTCCATAATAAAAATTATAATTGTTGTATTTTCCACTGATACAATAATTTGTATCATAACAACTCTCATATGTGTAATTTATATTAAAATTATTTTTAATCCCATTTAAAACAACTTCATATTCTTGAATAATACTTTCCCCTTCTTTATCTGTATCTTTTAAAGTTATTCCATCTTCTAGAACTGGTTCTTCACCATTTTCTTGCTCATTATTTTCATTGTTATTATTCATTTCATTATTATTGTTACTAATAGTAATAGCATATGTAATTGAACATGCAATAACTACAACTAATATTAATATAATTATTAAATAAATATACTTTTCTGTCTTCTTCATATAAACACAACCTTTTCTATGATTATTTAATCATATTCTTATGCTTATTTCAATTTGATTTTATACAGTAATGTTTATTTTACAATTGTTTACAAGCAAAAAAGATTAGATCTCTCTAATCTCTTCCATTTACATTGTGATAAATATCGGTTACATCTTCTATTTCATCAAGCATTTTATATAATTTGTCAAATGTTTCTAAATCTTCAGCGTTTAATTCCACTTTATTTTTTGGAAACATTCCTACTTCATCTAATTCATATTCAATATTTGGTTCTATACTTTCAATTACATCTTTAGTAGTGTTTAAATCATTAGGATGAACACTAATTGTTAATTCATCATCAACACTTTCAAATTCAATTGGTTCTATTCCATTTTCAAGTAAACTCTCAAATATTTCTTCTTCTTTATTTGTTTTAAATGAAAGTATAGCTAAATAATCATAATTGTATGCTACAGAATTCGTTACTCCTAAACTTTTATGAACTTTGTTAAAAGCAGCACGCACCATACCAACTGTTCTATTTACATTATCAGTTAATGTTTTGATAATTAAAGTAGATGCTCCGGGACCAAAGCCTTCATAAATTACTTCATGATAATCTTCGCCACCTACTCCTTTCGCTTTATCAATTGCTCGATTAATAATATCACTTGGTACTTGAGCTTTTTTTGCTTTTTCTACAATTCTTTTTAAAAAGATATTACTTTCTATTTCTGGTACCCCTTTTTTAGCTGCTAAATAAATTTCTTTAGCAAATGTTGAATATGTTTTTGCTTTTATGGCACCTGTTTTTTGAATGCTTGCTTTTCTAACTTCATATGCACGTCCCATATTATCCCTCCAAACTTAGTAAATTATATCACTTTATTTTATCTTATGTCTATACTTAAAAGAAAACTCTTAGTTTTTTAATATAATTGTAAATAAAATGATCCTTATTTTTATATTCTTTTTTTATTTTCTTTATTACTTTTTTTATTTGATAAATTTGATAATAATTAAACTCTTCTTTTTCCATAATATATTCTATGGCTTTTAAAGTGGTTTCTTTTGATGTTTTGGTATTAAAAAAGTTTTTAATTCGGCGATATTCATATTTGGGTATCTTTTGATTTATTTTTTGATAAAAATTATCTTGTTTTACTTTAAACACATAATTATATCCATCTAAACTTTTTAATACTTTTAATGTATCATAATAGCCCATTTTAATGTTTTCATCAATTCTTTTAGGATCTAACTCAATAACACTGCCTAAACTTCTTTTGGGTTCAATTACTACAACATCAGCATCATTATCATACTTTCTATGAATACCTACGCCATGTATTTTAACTAAATAAACTTTTTTATATCCTTTTTCTAACAACATATTTACCGGTCCTACATCATAGAATCCACCATCTAAATAGTAATGATCATCAATTAATTTTTCCATTTTAAAAATGGGAAGACAACAGCTGGCAATAATATAATCTTTAATTTTTTCTTTATCCATATCTTTTTTAAATAAATAAAAAGGTTTTAAATCTTTTAATCTAACTGTTACTAAACCAAAATCAATTTTACTATTTAAAAGTTCATCAGTATTTATTTGATGATTTACTAATTCTTTTAGGCCTTTTAAATTAATTCCTTTATTTATTAAAATGTTAAATAAATTTAAAAAAGATAATCTAATGTAATTTAGATTTAATTCTTTTTTATTTACTGCTTCTATATATTTTTCAGAAAAACCAAATACTTCACTTAAATTAATATTACGCCAAATTCTTGGTAATTCTGCACCTCTACCACTAGCTATTACGGCTCCATTTAAAGCACCAATACTTGTTCCACATACAGCATCAAATTTTATCTTACATTCTAAAAATGCTATATATGCTCCTGCTTGATATGATCCTCTTACTCCCCCACCTTCTAGAGCAAGCCCTATCATTTTTCTTTCCTTTTTTGAAACATACTAATAGGCTTTTTTAAAATTCTTGTAATTCTACCTCTATTTTTTCGATTTAAAAATACTACAATGGGTTTTGCTAAAATTTTAGCTATTTTTCTGCCTTTAACTTGGCGTTTTAAGCGCATATAATATGAAGATAAAGAGTCACTTCTAAATTCTAAAATATTTTCTAATTCTTGACTATCTTCATAAGTATGACAATAGAAGTTTTTGTCTACAAAAAGGAAAGTTAAGAGATATTTGAAGCTTAATCCATATATTTTTAACACATTAGCTAAAATATGACGGTAAGTGTCGGTAGTCATTTCTCCTCCCGTAGCATTCCATACTTTTTTATTTAGCTTTTCTATATGATTAAGGGCATTTACAAATAAATATCCAGCATCATTATCTGTAATTGCTTCTACTTCACTATTTAATTTTACATTGTACATAAATGCTCCATTTTTGGGATTAGTTAGAACTAATGGTAGCCTTATAATGATATGATTTTTTACTTTGTTGCAAATTAATTTTTCGATTTTTAATTTTGTATTACTGTAATAATCTAGTTCAGTTAATTTGGGTTTAGTTTCTGTTTTTGCTGTTTTTACATTTCCATAAATTGTTGTTGAAGATGCATAAATAAAATAAGCATTAGGATTATACATGTTCATTGCTTTTATGATATTTTCTGCTCCCCTATAATCGATCATTTCACTTATATTATGTTTTATATCTGCGATAGGTGGCATTAATCCTGCTAAATGAATGATATAATCATGATCTTTTACTAAAGCATCTATTAACATAGAATCATTCATGTCTCCATAAATTAAATTAATTCTTCTTCGATATCTTCTTAGCTTTTTTTGGCTATTTTTGTTTCTTAAATCTAAAGCTGTAATTTCATATTTTCCTTCACTTAATAAATATTTAATTACATTAATTCCAATTGAACCTCCAGCTCCAGTTACTAAAACTTTTTTCAAAAAAAATCACTTCCTTAAATAAACAATGCTATAATAATAATGATTACGCCTGTTAATAAACCAATTATTGTTTCTTTTTTCTTAATGTTTCCTATTAATTCTGGTAATAATTCCATTAATGAAATATAGATTAACATTCCTAAGGTAATAATGCTGATAATTGCTAATACTAAATTGGAAATATCACCAATAAGTAGGAAAATTAGTCCACCAATAAAACTTGATAGCGTTAGACTTAATACTAATAGTTTATTCTTTTTAATTTCTAATGTACTAAAAATGGTTGTTCCAAGAGGAATATTGTGTAAGGCTACAGATACACAAACCATTAATCCCATCTTAGCATCATTTACAGACATGCCTGCTATAGTGAAACCTTCTAGCAAATTATGTAAAACTAAACTAATTAAAGTAATTAGTCCAATATGTTTCATATGAGAGATGTGCTCTTTTTTGTCAATTTCGTTATCATGGTGTTCATGATGATGATCGGGAATAAAAAAATCTAATATTTTTAATAATAATATTCCTAATGCACCAAAAATAATGATTAATAATATTTTAAAACTTAAATCATAACCTTCTAATAATTCAAATATTTCTGGTATTAGTTCCATAATTAATAGATTTAGAATAATTACTAGTGCTAAAGCTATGCTAAAAGCGTTTAGTTTGTCTTTATTTTTTACTTTAGATGAAATGAGTCCTCCTACTAGAAAGAATAAACCAGCAACTAAAGTTAAAATTATTCCAAAATATTGATCCATAATAAAACACCCACTCTAATTATACCGTTATTTGGTCATTTAAGCAAATAATTTCGTAAAGAAAAACTATGTTTATCAAATAAACATAGTTCGGTATGGAAAGTAGAGAGTTAATAATACTGCAATTAACCTCTACTTCATTAGTATATCATACATTTTAAAAATATACAATATCCTAAATTCATTATTTTACATTTTACCAATTAAACATATCATTAATATCATTTGAATTGCTTGGTAAATTATCAATTGCACTTCCAACTAATGTTGCACCTACAATAAGGAATGCTACAACCATAATTACTATCCATGTAGTCATTAAACCAGTAATAGCATAACTTCTTCTGTCTTCTTTAACTTTTGTTTGACTGTTAAAGCCTAAAATAAAGTTGAAGAAACAAGCAATACTAATAATTAAAGCAGCAATCATACCTAGTACATTTAGTAGAGAAACATCAATTAATAGAATAATTGCCATTCCTAAATATACGAATACTAATGGAGCATTACTGGTAATGTATAATTTGAATGCTTTTTTGAAAGTAAAGTTATTATTTTTGGTAATTTTAGCAATAATAAGAGCTGATACCATAGGAATAATTGCCATTATTGCATAAATTAATATTCCATAAATAAATACTTGGAAGTAATTTACTTCTACATTTGTACTTGAATAACTCCAGAAAGAGTTAGCTGCCTCTTCTACTCCACTTACCATTCCTGATATCATTGCCATTAAATATAGAGCAAAAGATATTGCTAGTACAATAAGTAGAATAATGCTTTTGTTTGTTTCTTTACTTTCTACTTCTTCTTCTATTGTAGTTGCAGGACGTTTGAATACATTAATAATTGTATTCCAAACATTCTTACAAGTATTTACTATAGCATCGCCATTAATGCTACTAGTTGAATTTACTTGTTCATTAGAACTACAATCACATACCTCTCCTTCTTTTAATTCTTTACCACACTTGGTACAGAATCTTTTTTCTACTTTAATTTCTTCTACTGCTTCTTTTTTCTTTGGTGTACTCTTCTTTGTTGTTTCCTTTTTTTCTTCAGCCATTTTTACTCACACTCCTTCTTTCTATTTATATAAATATGGCTCAACTAAGTAAATATAGAAATTTGACCATCCATCTGGTTCACTACTTGTTACAAATTCTATTTTTAAATCATCAACATCTGTTACATCAATGTTAATTTCACTTTTTAATTCCCCTGTTTTTGTAATTTCACCTGAACGATATAATTCTTTATCATCACCATAAATTACAATTTCTCCTGTAAAATCAGAATCCCAGTCTGGTCCTCTTACAATAGTTGCTTTAAATGTTTTATATTCATTATTTAGTCGGTATACTCTACTTACTGTTTCCCCTTTAAAACTAAAGCTTACATAACTATCATATTCTTGATCATTAATTGTAATGCGATAAGAGGAATCATTGGTACCACTAGATCCTGATACTAAATATTTAGAAACTAAACTATCTGGTAATTTATTTTCATATGAATCTTTTAACTCTTCTAATTCTTTGTATTCATCACTGTTATATTCTAAGGCATCCATTGAAGTATCGATCATATTCATAACATTGTTGGTTTCTAAATTAGTATCAAGTTCTTCGGCATATTTTTTGGTATACTCTACGATTTTTGCTACAGCATTATCATATAAAGTTTGATAACCTTCTGTAGTACTTAGATCTATACCGTTTTGATATTTATTTTCTTCTAAATATTCAATTTGAGCTAAATATGCATTTAGAATTTCTTGTGTTGTTGCATCTTCACCTAGGTTAGTTAATTCTTCTGCTTTACTATTTAATTCTTCTAATTCGTCTTTTAAATAATTATTTACAAATTCTTGGGCTTCTTCATAATAAGAATCGCTTTCAATTACTCGATTAAAATAATTGTATTTTTCTGAATCATCATCAGTTTCTACTGCATTAAAATAATTAGCTTTAGAATTATATAAATCATATAGTTCTTCATAATAACTATAATAATCTTCATAAGTTAATACATATTCTAAGCCATTAAAATAACCATATATTTCATCTAGTATTCCTTTTATTTTTTGATATTCTTCAGTTAATTCTTCTTCATCTTGATAAGATTTATTAAAGTTTTTTACCCAATTATTAATTGTATTTTTGATTTGTTTAGATATGCTTGATAATTTGTCTTCATCATCTTTATTATTTTTTAGAATATCTCCTATTTTTACTAGTTCTTCATTGCCATAATCTTCTGTATAATTATTATAGTAACTTGTTAAGTAATCTTCTACTTTTTTAATAGGATCATTTAAAAGTATAGCTAAAACAATAACTGTTGCTATAATTAAAGCGATAGCAATTCCTATTCCTATTTTTAACTTCTTTGGTACTTTTTTTACTTTATCTTTAACTTCTTTTATTGTTTTATTTTCTTTTTTAGGATTCTTCTTTGGTTCTTGTTCCTCTAATTTATTTCCACATTTTTCACAAAATTTTGCTCCACTTTCATTTTTGGTACCACACTTACCACAAAACATAAATTCACTCCTTACTTTTTTTCTTTAACTAAAAATATTTTACAATATTTTGTCTATAAAATAAATACCTTTTTTCTAATTTCTTATTTTTTTTCATTAATTATATTATTAATCAATTCACAATTACTTTTTATTCGTTCATTGTCAGGAGCTAATTCTAGAGCTTTTTGCATATATAAGAGACTTTTGGGATAAAGTTTTAAATTGTAACATACTAATCCCATAAGTTCATAGATGTAATCATTCCATGCAAATGCTTCATTAATGTAAATTGGTGCTTTTTCTTTAATTAAAAAGGCACATTCTAGTAATTCATATGCTTCTTCTGCTCTATCTTGATTCAAATAAATTTGGGCTAATTCAACATATCCTTCTCTTAAATAAGAAGCTTCTTTAATAGCACTTTTGTACCACATTTCTGCTTCTTTTGGCCTATTTAATCCCATATAGCATCTTGCTATAAAACGCATAGAAGCACATCTTTCGGCATCCCATTTAGAATTTGGTAAATTTAAATGTTTAATTAATGTGTCTATTCCTTCGTTCCATTTTCCGTAATACATATATTCTCTTCCTAAATAATGCATATTTCTGTCATCAGTTGGATCTTCTTCAACACTCATTTCTAATAATGGTAAGTAACTTCCTCTTGATTTTTCATTATCAGGATAATGATTTAAAACAAGGCTTTCACAAACTACTTCTACTTCGTTTGGTTTTGATTTTAATATTTCATGAACAGGATGATACCATGTATACCCTGATCTGGCATGAATTTTGTTTTGCATAAAAGTTGTGGCTGGATTACCATATTCATCAAAACTCCAATTATAAGTATATCTTACTCTATCAACTGAATCATTCCATACACTTTCTAGTTTTTCACGCCATCCTTTTTCAAACTCTTCATCTAAATCAGTACAAACACATATATCTGTATCCATTGGTACCATTTCTAAGGATTTGTTTCTGGCAACATCAAAGCGCCATGGATTAATCACTTCTGTTTTTACTATTACGCCTAAATCTTTTAATTGATTTACGGTATTGTCTGTAGAGCCCGTATCTAGTACATATATTTCATCAGCTTCTTTCATTGATTCTACCCAACGTTGGACAAATTTTTCTTCATTTTTGCATATTGCATATACACATACTTTATATTTATTCATATTTTTCACCCACTCTAATTATATGTTTTAGTCTTTATAATTATCATTTTAAATACCTATGCATATGATATAAACGTAACATTTAAAACTCCATTTTTAAAAAATATACTTTTGCCATCCTTATTTTGTTTGGTGTTACATATAATATAGAAGAAAGGAGAAAAATCAAGTGAATAATAATTTAAAACGGGCACAAGCTATTATTGACTGCTATAACAAAAATCATCCTAATTCAGGATGTTGCTGTTGTTTTGGGCCTACTGGTCCTACTGGTCCTACCGGACCTGCTGCAGCGACAATAACAGTTAGTACAACTACTACTTCTGATCCTGGAAGTGCTGCAAATGTTATTAATACAGGAACATCTTCTAATGCTATTTTAGAATTCACTATTCCAAGAGGTGCTACTGGTCCTACGGGTGCTACCGGACCTACTGGACCTACAGGTGCTACTGGAGCTACTGGTCCTACCGGGCCTACAGGTGCTACTGGACCTACCGGGCCGGCTGGAACTGGAGCTACTGGGGCTACAGGCGCTACTGGGGCCACTGGACCTACTGGTCCTACGGGTGCTACTGGAGCTACTGGACCTACCGGACCTGCTGGTACAGCAACTACTCCAATTTTAAATATTGGAACCGTTACAACTGGAGCTCCTGGATCTGCAGCTGTTGCTTCTATTACAGGAACATCCCCTAATTTCTTCCTTAATTTGACCATTCCTCAAGGAGTAACAGGACCTAATGGGGCTACTGGGGCTACCGGAGCCACTGGACCTACTGGACCTGCTGGAGCTACTGGGGCTACTGGACCTACCGGACCTGCTGGGGCTACTGGGGCTACTGGACCTATCGGACCTGCTGGGGCTACCGGAGCCACTGGACCTACTGGACCTGCTGGGGCTACTGGGGCTACTGGACCTACCGGACCTGCTGGGGCTACTGGGGCTACTGGACCTAC
>CALVQO010000023.1 GCA_944358145.1 uncultured Bacilli bacterium
TGTTGGTATCCTTTAAACTAAGGTACCCCCCCCCCAACTACAATTAACAAAATAGTTGAGAGGCCAATTATTTTTTTCTTCATATCGTATCCTCTACTTTCTATTATATTTATATCATATTTTTTTCTTTTTATCAATAATATTGAATAAAAATTAGGCAAATTGAAGTTTTCTTGACAGTGATAAAACTGGTGGTTCTATTTCTTCTAGTTCTTTTTTCTTAGCTCTTAAATATTTGTTGATATAGGTAAAATAAATTTTAATTAATAGTTTGTAATCTCCTGTTGTTTTTTCAATTTCTTCTTTTATCTCTTGAATAATTTCTGCTAAATCATTTAGCTCATAATTAGCATTCATTATTAATTTTAATTGATATTCCTTTTCATCTTGAGGTAATTTTTCTAACTTATGAAAAATTTCTAATGGTCTTAATCTTCTACCTTGTTCATTATAAGTATCTGTTAAGCCTAAATCCTTATATGGATTTATTTTATACATTTTGGCTAAGCGATCAAAATAGATATTTCGGCTTATTTTATTACCAAATTGGTCGATTCGATATAAACTTTCTCTTCTTGTAGAATACTTTCTGATGTTAGCTAAAACGGTTTCTTTATTTTCTTCAAATATTGGTTTACTTATATTGGCTAAGTATTGATATAATAAAATGTTTTCATTTAGAAAAGCATCACTTTCATAAGATAGGTTTTCATAGTTATTTTTTACGTATTCCCCTTTTATTTTAGCAATATATAAATCCATTTTAAATAGGTTTCGGTGGTATTTTTCAGAATATAATTCATTGTTTTGAATAAAATGCCATGTTTCATGAAAGAATGTTTTTAAGTTAGTTTTAATATTACTACATTTTATTTGATCAATGTTAAAAATGATATGATAATGGTTGTGTTTGTTTTTTATTATGGCATCATTTATTATTTTTATTTCTTGGCCATTTTTAAAAATTATATCATCTTCTATTCTTTTTAAGGATATATAATAGGATAAATTATTTCTTTTTTTAAATAGTTCCATGAATTTTAATAATACTTTTTGATATAAATTATCATTTAATACTAATTTGTTTTCTAATATCTTTCTTATCATAAAATCAATAGCTATATTAGGATAAAAGTCTGGAAACTCATTAATTAATATTAATAATTCTTCTGCTGTTCTTCATTAATATCTGTGTTATTTAAAAGAATTGACGCATAACGGTTCTTCTTTTCTTCTATTTTATTTTGGAATATAGGTGTTGTTTCATATTTTTTAATTTCTAATAAAAAACACATAGGAAGTTCATTTCCTATGTGCTCTTTGATTACTTTTAGTAGTGGATTTGTATACCAATACAAGGTATCTTTTGCTATTACTGGTAATAAATAATTGGACATATAGAAATGAAAATCTTCTAAATTGAAAGAAAAATGCTCAATTTGTTTTTGGCATTTTAAAGATATTTGTTTTATATTGCATTTCAAAGAAGCTTCACTAGTGAAGTTTATTTCGTTTGTTAATTCTGTTTCTCTTACTGTTAAATTCATGTTTATCTCTCCTCGTATGAAAAAATGCATAGGAGATATTTCCTATGCATCTAATGATAAAATTTATTATGATTAGAAAAAGAAATGATTTCTCCATGGATAAAAGAATGCTTCATTTTTTGGGCATTTAAAAGATGAACGTTTTTTATTACGTTTTAGTGAACTTGTATTCATTATGTTTAGTAATAAATTGTTCATTAATGTCCCTCTTTCTAATAGTTTACATTATATCATATGCTAATATATTTTGTAAATGATAAATTATTGTATTAATTTTGATGTCAACTCAAAGTAAAATGGGATAGTGAAGTAGATATTTTGAGTCGTTTATAGTATAATTAAGTAAGGTGAAGTGCATGAAGTATCCCAACAACATAAAAAAAAGTTATAAGAAAGAAATTAATTATAAGAATCGAGGTATGGATTTAGAAAGCTTAATTAATGATGCTTGTCAATATTATTTAGAGCATGATTTAGCAGTTATTTATAAGAAACCTACTCCTATTGGGGTTGTTGATGTTGATTATAAAAATGGTGCGGTTATTAATAAAGCTTATTTTAAAGAACCTTCTACTTTAGATTATAATGGGATTTATCAAGGAAAATATATTGAGTTTGATGCGAAAGAGTGTCAGTCTAAAACAAGTTTTCCTTTAACTAATATTCATGAGCACCAAATTTTACATATGGAGCGTATTATTAGACATGGAGGTATTGCTTTTTTGATTATTAGTATGAATGGAGGTTACTTTTTATTTAAAGGTAGTGATTTACTTCATTTTATTCATACTAATACAAGGAAAAGTATTCCTTATTCGGTTATAGAAAAAATAGGTTATCCATTAAAGTTTAATTATAGTATTGGTATTGATTATTTAAAAGGTATTCAAGAAGCTTATAAAGGAGTTGGTTATTTTGAAGATGCCAAAGATTAAAGTAAAAAAGAAAGTTAAAACAAAAGAAGTTGAGAAAAAGAAAGTAAAGAAGAAAGGTAGAGCGAAAAATACAATATTAATTATATTAATTAGTTTAGGTATTATTATTGCTTCTGCTATACTTGCTTTTGCTTTATATATTATTATTACTTCTCCTGATTTTGTAGCACAAGAATTATATACGAAAGAACCTACTGTTTTGTATGATAAAAATGGTGATGAGTTAGCGAGAATTGGTAATGAAAATGTTGAGCTTGTTACTTATAGTGATCTTCCTCAAGTATTAGTAGATGCTTTAATTGCTACTGAAGATTCTAGATTCTTTCAACATAATGGATTTGATGCAGCTAGATTTATTAAAGCGAGTCTTGGACAACTTGCTGGGCAAGATGCAGGTGGTGCTTCTACTTTGTCGATGCAAGTTATTAAAAATACTTATACTAGTACGGTTTCTACAGGTATTGAAGGTATTATTCGTAAGTTTACTGATATTTATATGGCAGTGTTTAAGTTGGAAGCTAGTTATACAAAAGAAGAAATTATTGAGTTTTACTTAAATAGTCAATGGTTAGGTGGTGGATCTACTAACTATACTTCTATTAATGGAGTTGAACAAGGTAGTCAATATTTCTTTGGTAAGTCTGTTTCTGATTTAACTCTTGCAGAAGCAAGCTTACTGGTTGGTATGTTTAATGCTCCTGGAGCATATAACCCTTATACTAATCCTGATTTAGCTAGTCAAAGACGTTCTACAGTATTAAGTTTGATGGTAAGACATGGTTATATTACAGAAGAAGAAAAAGAATTTGCTGAGGCTATTCCTGTTCAAAGTTTACTGGCTGATCATAGTAGTGAAGAAAATTCTGATATGTTTCAAGCCTTTATTGATTATACTTTATTAAAAGTGGAAGAAGAAACTGGAGATAACCCTTATCAAGTTCCTATGGAAATTTATACTACTTTAGATCCTGATATTCAAGAAGTATTATATCAACTTGAAAATGGAGAGTTATATAAATTTGCTAATGACACTGTTCAATTTGGTATGGCTGTTACTAGTACAGTAGATGGTTCAGTTTTAGCTTTATCTGGTGGTAGAAATTATCAACCTCAAGGTCATAACCGGGCTGTTAGTAAAGAATATCGTGGTATAGCTAATCATCCTGGTAGTGCAGCAAAAATTATTTTTGACTATGGACCTTATATTGAAGATTTAAATGGTTCTACTGGACAATTATTCTTAGATGAACCTTGGAGTTATACAGTTGGTGGATCTGTTGTTAACTCAGATAGAAGATATTGGGGAGAAGTTACGATGCGTAGAGCATTAGTTAACTCAAGAAATGTCCCTGCTATACAGGCTTTCCAACAAGTAGCAAATGAAGTGGGAATGGATAAAATAGCAGAGTTTGCTCATAGTTTAGGTATTAATTATGGGGAGAATTTATATGAATCTGCTGGTTTAGGTGGTTTTGAAGGAGTTGACCCTCTTACTATGTCTGCTGCTTATGCAGCGTTTGGTAGAGGTGGTATTTATATTGAACCTTATACTTATACAAAAGTTGTTTATATAGAAAGTGAAGAAGAAATTAATCATCCTGTGGAACAAACAAGAGTAATGAGTGAAGAAACTGCTTATATGATTACGGATATTTTAGTTGATGCTGGAAAAAGTGGTGTTGGTGGTAATTTCAGTATAAGTGGTACTGATATAGCTGCTAAAGGTGGTACTTCTACAATTAGTAGTGCTGATGCTGAGGCATTAGATATTCCTAGAAGTGCTACTCCAAATCATTGGAATATTACTTATTCACCAGATTATTCTATTGCTTTATGGTTTGGTTATGATGATTTACGTCAAGGATATTTAACTAGCGGTACGGGATATGGTCCTAGAAGACAAATTATGGCTGCTGTTGCAAAAAAGATTTATAAGACTGGTTCTAAGTTTGAACAGCCTAGTGGTGTTGTATCTGCAACTATTGAGCTTGGTACTTATCCTTTACAACTTGCTAGTGAATATACGCCAAGTAATCTTAGATCAACAGAACTATTTAAAGCAGGATATGAACCTACTGAGGTATCAACTAGATTTAGTGCTTTAGAAAATCCAACTAATGGTACTTCTACTTATGATGGTTCAACGATAAGAATTAGTTGGGATGCAATAGATACTCCTGATGCTATTGATCCAAATTATTTAGAACAATATTTTAATGGATACTTTAGTAATTATTATAGTCAGTATGCACAACAATATTATCAAGCTAGAATTGATTATAATAATTCTTATATTGGTACTGTTGGTTATCAAGTGTATTTACAGGATGCTAGTGGTAATTTAATTAGTTTAGGTTATACTACAAATAATTATTTTACTTATTCGGCTACTCCTGGAACAACTTATACTTTTGTTGTTAAATCTGCTTATAGTATTTTTAAAGATAACATGAGTAGTGGATTAACAATTAATGTTAAAACTGATATGGATAGTAATATTGGAGATATTGGAGGTCCTGATGAGGGTGATAACTCAGATGATCAGCCTACTACTCCTCCAGGAGATACTGGTTTAGAATAAACTCAAAAAAACAGACTATAATTTCATGGTCTGTTTTAGTTTTTTTATTACCTTTTTTTCTATTCTGGAAATATAGCTTTGAGAGATTCCTAGTTTTTCTGCTACTTCTTTTTGGGTGTATTCTTCAGTATTATTTAAGCCATATCTTAAAGTCATGATCTCTTTTTCTCTTTCATCTAATGATTTTATTTCACGTGTTAATATTTCTTTATTTAATGTTTTTTCATATTCATTAGGTACATAATCGATATCTGTTCCTAATATGTCTTCTAAATGTAATTCATTTCCTTCAGCATCATAATTTAGAGCATCTTCAAAACTAATCTCCCCTCTTCTTTTCTTATTTTTTCTTAAAAACATTAATATTTCATTAGAAATACAACGTGATGCATAAGTAGCTAGTTTAATATTTTTATCTAACTTATAAGTATTAATACCCTTAATAAGACCAATAGAACCAATACTAACCAAATCTTCTACATCATAACCAGTATTCTCATACTTTTTAGCCAAGAAAACTACTAATCTTAAATTGTGTTCAATTAGTTTATTTTTGGCCTCTATATCTCCTTTTCCGGCTTTAATAATACAGTCTCGTTCTTCAGATTCTTCTAAAGGTGGTGGTAATTTATCAGTAGAGCCAACAAAGAAACATTCATTATATTTTTCTTTTAACCATAATAGTAACTTATTAATCATATATCCTCCAATATTTTATAATTTAATAAACAGTCAATACCATTTAATTTAAATGATTCTTCACTTAAACCAATTAAATAATTGGTTAATTTTTTATTTTCTATCATAATGTATTTTGGTTTAATACATTCTAGTAAGCCATGATGATTTAGTGAATTATATGGTACATACATTGGGCTTCTAATTTGGATGCATCCTTTTATTTTCTTTTTATTAATTAATATAATTGGTTTATTGGTTATCGGATCTGTTAATTTATTTCCAGTATCTAGAAAGGCTGTTAAATTTAATTCTAAATTATCATTAAACCTAATCTTGATTGGATAATAATAATTTTTAATTTCTTTTAAGCCTTTTATACTTTTAATAAAAACATATAAAATAACTGGAGCGATTAAAAGCAAAATTAAATAATTTATTTCTTTAAACTCTATATTTAAATAATAAACAAAACCTCCTAATATTACACTCGTCATATATAAATAAATAACATTATAAAGAGTATATTTCATATTCTTATAGCCGAAAGCAATTAATACCATAATAAGTCCCATAATCATTTTTAATATGGTTAATAATATACTTGATATTGGAATAAATAAGCTTAATAGTGTTAGTTCTCCAAAAAGGGAAGCTAGAATAAGTCTATATATTCTTGTATATCTTTTTAAGGCTACATTTATCGTTAATAGTAATAATAAATCAAATAAGAAATTAATTATTATTAATAAATCAATATATATAATCATATTATCACCAATATGATTATATATCATTTGATTTAAAAAAAATGTCAAACAAAAAACAAGATTTTTGATTTCTTGTTTTTTTCTTACTCAACAATGGTCTTAACCCCGACAGTTTTTTATTTATAATATAAAAAGTATAAACATCCTTGTCTATACTTTCTTTCTCTAACTTGATAAAACGACCTTTCTTTGTTATTATTACTTTGACAATCAAATAATAAAAGGTGGTCGTTTTATGTTTAAATTATATAATACTCAAAAAGAAATTGCAAGTAATTTAAAAGTGTTATTAAATTTAAATTTAAGTTCCCGTTAAAATAAAGACGGGAAATTAGTCATAAAAACTATGTTTCTCAATAATTAGATATATGGTTATTGTTTTGCTAAAGACTATAAATAAGAAAATGGCCACTTTGTCAAGGGCTCAAAGAGTTCACTTTACCCTTTACTAAGTAGTTATTTTCTTATACCCTTATTTTACAAAACAATTATTTGATTTTTATTTTGTTTCGTTTTACTATATTCATCGTTGGTTTATTTGTCATTTATTAAAAAGTGAGATCATTGATAATGGCAAATTATAATCATCTCAATAACGTACGGGAACTTAGTCGCAAAAAGGCTAAAAATCGTACACTTTTTCACATACCATAAATTTCTTACGTGAAATATATTATTACAAAATTAGAAAAATATCAAGTTTTTTTAATATAAAAATTCCCGATAAAATGGGAAATAACTCATGATATTTTATTTCTCATTTATTTTGGGAACTTACTTTTGAATTTAATCTGTTTTTTGAATGTGTACTTCATGTTATAGGGCTGAATTACATGGTAAAATATGGTAAATATAGGTAAAATGTACCTAGTTATAATTTTCATATTTAGGATAATGATATACTTTTTTGCTAAGAGGAGGATGGATGTGAATCGTTTAAAAGAACTTAGAGAAGATAGAGATTTGTTTCAAAAAGATATCGCTAAATTAATTCATATTGATCAGTCTAATTATAGTAAGTATGAACTTGAAAAGATTAATATTCCAATTGAAACATTACATCAACTAGCTGATTATTATAATACCTCTATTGATTATATTTTATATAGAACTGATGTTAGAAAAGCTTATCCTAAAAGCATTGTAAATGAAAAAACAGCTCAAACTAATTAAGCTGTTTTTTATAGGTCAAATAAACTTAATTGACTAGTTTCTGGTAAAGAACCAAATACTCCTAGACTTCTTAGTTTATCCACCGTAGTTCCATTTACATGTCCTCTTATACTAAAGTCTTCAATACTATAGAAAGGTTTATTATTTCGCTCTTCAATGATTTTGGCTGCTACACTATCCCCTAATCCATCTAGTGTTCTAAATGGGCAAATTAAGGTTATGCCATCATCTGCTAAAATAAAGTTTTTACCATCACTTTTTTCAATATCAATATTACCAAATTTGAATCCTCTTGCTGTTGCTTCTAAACTTAATTTTAAAGTTTCTAAAACACTGGTTTCTTTATTGGTGGCATTAAATCCTTTGTTAATAATTTCATTCATTCTTGCTTTAATTGCATCATAACCTTTAACCATTGTTTCTAATTCAAAATCATCAAATCTGGTTGAGAAATACGTTGCATAATATATTCCTGGCATATGTACTTTAAAATAAGCTATACGGAAAGCACTCATTACATAGGCTGCAGCATGGGCTTTCGGGAACATGTATTTGATTTTTTCACAAGAATTAATGTACCAGTCTGCTATTTTCGCTTCTTTCATTTCATTTTTAAATTTAAGCCATCCTTCTGGATCTTTGCTTGCTTTTCCTTTACGAACAAATTCCATAATCTTAAATGCTTTTATTGGCTTCATACCATTATACATTAAATATACCATGATATCATCACGACAACCAATAACATCACTGAATGGTACAATGTTATTCCGTATTAATTCTTGAGCATTACCAAGCCATACGTCAGTTCCGTGGGATAATCCAGAAATTTTAATTAACTCAGCGAATGTTTTTGGTTTGGTATCAGTAAGCATTCCTATGGTAAATGGTGTTCCAAATTCAGGTACTCCAAGCGTTCCTGTTTCGTTCATAATTTGTTCTTTTGTTACACCTAAAGGCTCTGGAGATAAGAATATTCCCATTGTTTCTTTATCATCCATAGGAACAGTTGTAACATCTATTCCGGTTAAATCTTGAATCATGCGAAGTTGAGTTGGATCAGTATGTCCTAGAATATCTAGCTTTAATACGTCTTCATCTATCGCATGGTAATCAAAGTGAGTTGTACGCCATGCAGCATCAATATCTTCAGCTGGATATTGGAATGGTGTAAAATCAAAGACATCCATGTATCCAGGAATAACTACTATTCCTCCTGGGTGTTGACCTGTTGTTCTTTTTACTCCTGTACAACCTTTGGCAAGTCGCTCAATTTCCGTATTATTTAAAATGATTCCTTTTTGTTCAGCATACCCTCTTACAAAACCAAAGGCTGTTTTTTCGGCAACTGTACCAATTGTTCCGGCACGATATACATTGTCTACCCCAAATAATACTTTGGTATAATCATGGGCTGCTGCTTGATTTAAATCAGAAAAGTTAAGATCAATATCTGGTACTTTATCGGCATTAAATCCTAGGAAAGTAGCAAATGGCATGTCTTGACCATCTTTAGTCATTAAAGTACCACACTTTGGACAAGCCTTATCCGGTAAATCAAATCCACTTTTATAAATACTTCCTAAAGGCACCCCATCATCATTCTCAAAACTACTATACTTACAATTTTTACAACGGTAATGCGGTGGAAGAGCATTAACCTCAGTTATGCCCATCATTGTAGCTACAAAACTTGAACCGACAGATCCACGAGAGCCAACAAGGAAGCCATCATCATTACTCTTTTTTACTAATTTTTGAGCAATTAAATAAATAACGTCAAAGCCTCCACCAATGATACCACCTAAAGATTTTTTTACTTTCTTATCAATATCAGCGATAGGATCAGTTTCTTTTTCAGTTTTCAATTCAGCTTCTAAATTTTCTTTTTCTTCATCCGTTGCATTTTTTAATTTTTCTTCTAATTCTTTTAGCTTTTCTTCATGTTCAGTTTGTAACTTTAAGATCAATTCTTCTTTTACTACTCTACTTACTTCATCAAATCCTTTTAGAATTGTTTCATGAAGAATGCTGAAGGCTTTGGTAGTTAACTCATCACCTGTTAAGTGTTCAACACGTTCTAGTCTTTTTTTAATACTATCTAATACAGCATCACCATATAATTCTTTGGAAATTCGCTCTTCTATATTAAATGGAAGTGGATTACCATACCAGTCTGCTGCTTTTTTGTAAACCATTTCGGTAACTGTTTCTACTGAATTTTCAATACGTGGGGAAAATGGAACTCCACCCGTTTGAATAATTACTTCTACTTCTTCGATCATGTCAGCTATTTTATTAGTATTTGTTACTACTATTTCATAAGCTAAATCACTACCTAAAAATGAGAATTCTTCTAGCATTTCTTCCGTTGTACGAATATGCATGTCTGGTTGTTCTATTCCCCTTTTATTTAGAGGATGTAGTTTACCATTTGATTTTTGAGCAATAATAATATCACGGTAAATTTTGTCTTTTGGAGTTAAATAGTGAGCATCACTCGTTGCTACTACTATTTTACCAACGTCTTTTGCCACACGAATAATTTTCTTTAAATGCTCTTCTAGATCAGTTATGGTTTTAAAACCACTTGATTCCATTTGTAATAAATGTTTCATGGCACTTATTGGTTGTACTTCAATGTAATCGTAAAAACGCATTAAACTTCCTAATTCTTCATCATCTTTGGTTTTGGCTTCTTCAAATATTTCACCATTAATACAACCACTTCCAATAAGCAAGCCTTCTCTTAGTTTTTTTAACTCTCCTCTTGGTAGTTTAGGTTCACTATTTCTAAATAAATAGGTTGTATTGGCATAACTAATAATTTTAAATAGATTTTTTAAACCTACTTTATTTTTTACTAAACAACATAAATGGAAAGGATAAGAGAATTTGATTAATTCACTCGTATCTACTGAATTAAATAGTTTGGTTGTTGTTTCAATATTTCTTGAATCTAATTCTTCACACATTTTATGAAAAGCATGGGCTGTTCCCTCTGCATCATAATCTGCTCTATGATGTGCATCTTCATCCCATTCAATTTTGTAGCGTCTAACTAGTGTAGTTAGTTTGTGATTAGGCCATTCAGGGTGAAGCATTCGAGCCATACTCATCGTATCTAGAACTGTATTTTTAAATTCACCTAAGTTGTATTTATTACATGCGGCACTAATAAAGCCAATGTCGAATTTAGCATTGTGTGCTACCATAGGAAGACTCCCGGTCCACTCTAAGAATCTTTTTGTAACTTCTTCTTCAGAATCATGACCGGCAAGCATGTCATCAGTTATACAAGTTAAGTCAATAATTTTCTTTGGTAATGGTCTTTTCGGATCTATAAATTCATCAAAACGATCTAATATTTCTCCATCTTTTATTTTTACCGCACCAATTTCAATCATTTGATCAGAGCCTACATAAAAGCCTGTTGTCTCTGTATCAAATACTACATATTCTTGATGTAATAAATTGTATTCTTGTAAATTATAGATAAAATCAATATCATCATTTACGACATTTAATTCAGCTCCATATAAAACTTTAAATCTATCACTACCACTTTTTCCTTTGTTTACATCAGTTACTGCATGAAAAAGGTCTGGATATGACTGAACAGCATTGTGATCGGTAACAGCAATGGCTTTATGTCCTAATTTTAAAGCATGATTTACTAGAGATTTTGCTTCAATTACACCATCCATTGTACTCATCATCGTATGAGCATGTAATTCTACTCTTTTCATTTCGGCATTATCTACAATTTTTTCTTCTTTAGAATCAATAATTTCTATATTCCAAAGTTGTAAAACCATTTCATGAGAATAATTATCAAATTCAACATTTCCTGAAAATCTAAACCAATTTCCTTTTTTTACTGCTTTTTTGATGCTATTTTTAATTAGAGCAAATTCCTTTTTGTTTTTCTTAAATACTTTAGCTAGTAAACTATTCGTATTATCACTGATTTTTAAGGTCATAATATTAATTGTATCTTTTTCTAATAATTCATCACCAAAAACATAGGCTTCAACAATAATATTTTCCATTGATCCTAAAACGTTATCTAATGGGGTGATTTCTCCTTCTACATGATTACCTAAAATAATGTTAGGATCTTCATTGTGAGCAATAATAATTTCTCTATTTTCTATTTTTTCAACATTTCTTACACTCATTGCTAAACATTTAGAATAAGAATCAAAATCTATATTTCCATTTAATCTAAACCAGTCATCTTCTTTAAATATATTTTTTATTTTTAAATATTCTTCTTTATCTTTTTGGAATATTTTAGCTACTATACTCTTGGAATTATCATTAATATTTAATGTAATAATATTAATGTTTTCTCTTTCTAAGACTGTCATAGATTCAATATAACCTTCTATTGTTATATTTCTTCCTACATTATTAATTAAACTAATATTTATTGGATCTTTCGTAATCGATTTGCCTAAAACGATCGAACCAGGCTTAAATTCTCTTATGATTTCTTTATATTCTATGGGAGCTTGAACTTGAATGAGTTCTTCTTCTACATTTTTTCTTAGTTCTTCATTTAATTTTGTCGTAATAAAATAATCATTTAACCCATAAGAAGATAATATTTTTCTGATATTTGCTTCTTCCTTTTTAATACTTTCTTCTTCAGTAGGACTCATTACTTCAAATATAATAATATCATCATCTATGGTTGGTGCACATTCTAGTAAACTAATTAATGATGGCTTTTTTTCGGTTAATCTTTTTACGATAGCATTAACATAGTTTAGACAGTCATTTTCTGTTATTTCATCATAATTTAGAATAATATCACATTTATATTCACCATTAATTTTGTTTTGGCAAGAGGAAAATAAAGCATCAACGGCTTCTATGGGTAAAACTTTTTTCGCTCTTAAATAAACATGAAAGATTTCTTCTTTTTTGTTTAATACTACTTTTTCTATTGTTACCTCATCAAATATGTTTCCTTCTGGAAAGTATTTTATACTGTTTAAAAAAGAATGGATATCATGCATTTGTATCACCTACTACTTTCTGTAATCCATTAATATTAATTTGATAACTATCAAAACGTTTCGTTACTAATCCTTGCACTACTATTATATCACCATTTTTAATCTTTGTTAGCATAGAATAAGCACTTGGAAAAAGGACAAACTCAGCACTAGATGTTTCATCACTAGCTATAATAAAAGCCATGTCATCACCTTTTTTTGTTTTAATTGTCTTTATTTTTTCTATTAAAACTACACATTTAATTCGTTTATTAAAATTAGCAGTTAAATCTTCTAGTTTCATTATGCTTTTATCTGTATATTTACTTACCGGATGATTCGTTATATAAAAGCCATAAGAATTTAATTCTTTATTCCGCAATTCATCTTCACTATATTCAGGATATTCTTCTATTAAAGGCTTCATCACAAAAGAAGCATCTAAATCACTAATTAAACTAGCATAGTTAATCGCAGAATCAAGATTTTCAATCATCGTTTTTTTGTTTAGCCCAAAACTATCTAAGGCTCCTGCATCAATTAGGGAAATCAGTGTTTTTTTGTTGTTGCTTTTGCCATAAATTCTAGCGATAAAGTCTAGATAATCTTTGTATTTACCATTCGCTGCTCTTTCTTCTAAAATTGCAGTTGATGCAGTTGAACCTAAATTTTTGATACTTCCTAGAGGAATCATGAGGCTGTTATCTTTAACTTTATAAGTAGATGAAGCTAAGTTAATGTCGGGTTTTAATATTTTAATGCCTTTAGCTTTGGCTTCATCAATGTATTCTTTGGTTTTTATTTCACTGCCTAAGCTCATGTTTAATAAATTAGTAATAAAATAAAGAGGAAATTTTACTTTTAAATAAGCCATCTCATAACCAATTAAGGCATAACTTACGGAATGAGCTTTATTGAAACCATAATTAGCAAATTTTAATATTAATTCATAAATTTCTATAGCTAATTCTTTTCGGTATCCTCTTTTTAAGGCATTATTTACAAAGTGTTCTTTATCTTCTAGGATAATCTTTTCTTTTTTCTTAGACATTGCTCTTCTTATGTTATCCGCCTCTGCATAAGTATAACCACCTATTTTAACTAGTATTTGCATAACTTGTTCTTGATAGACAATTACCCCATAAGTTTCTTTTAATATTGGCTCTAAATCTGGACTTAAATAAGTTACTTCTTCTAAGCCATGCTTTCTTCTAATAAATAAATCAATGTTATTCATAGGCCCAGGACGAAATAAGGCTACACTTGCTACTAAATCAGAAAAACTTGTGGGTTTTAATTTCTTCATTAAGTTTTTCATTCCACTACTTTCATATTGAAATATTCCTTCAGTATCAGCATTACTAAATAATTTAAATATTTCTTGATCATTTAAATTAATTTTATTTAAATCTAAAGATTTCCCTGTATTTTCTTTAATTAGCTCTAAAACATTGGCAATAATCGTTAAATTTCTTAAAGCTAGAAAATCCATTTTTAAGAGTCCTAGTGGTTCTAAATATTCCATCGTAACACCAGTCATAAAAAAGTTGGTATTATAATTTAGGGGTATTACTTCATCTAGTGGAACACTTGATATAACTACACCAGCAGCATGAGTAGAGATGTGTCTTTTTAATCCTTCTAATTTTAAGGCTTTTTTGTAGACTGGTTCTAAAGATGGATGATCACGCAAAAATGTTTTTACTTCAACTTTTTCTAAATTGTCTTTTAAAGAAGTTTTGGCATCAATTAAACTAGCTAAATGATCCATTAATGTAGCATCAATAGCTAAAATTCTACCCATGTCTCTTAGGGCTTGTTTACTAGCAAGGGTACCAAAAGTCATGATCGGTGCTACATTTTTAAAACCATATTTGTCTCTTACATAATCGATTACTTCTCCTCTTTTGGTATATTCAAAATCAATATCAATATCCGGCATACTAATTCTTTCGGGATTTAAGAAACGTTCAAATAATAAATTATATTTAATTGGATCTACATTAGTTATCCCAATAGAAAAACTTACTAGAGAGCCAGCTGCACTACCTCTTCCTGGACCTACTAAAATATTATTTTTTTTTGCATATAAAACATAATCATAAACAATTAAAAAATAATCAACAAAACCCATCTTTTGAATAACTGATAATTCATAATTTAAACGATTTAAATATTCTTTAGGAATAACTCCATTTAATCTTTTCTTTAATCCTTTTATTGCTAAATTATTTAAATATAAAGTAGAGTCTACTTCTTTTTTATATACTGGTATATAATACCCTTTTTCATTAATATTTAACTCTATTCCTTCTATAAATTTATTAGTTGTTAAAGCATCTTCATCTTTGATCAATAAATTTAAATAAGCATCTTTATTATTACTCGTTATTTCACTTAATAAACAACCATTATCTATTGCTTCTAAACAATTTAAATATTCTGTATCTTCTTTTTCTAAACATCTAGCTTCTCTAATATAAACACAGTTTTCTGTTTTTAATAATGCTTCAATTTTCTGTGTATCATTACTATAACTTAAGTAAGCATTAGAAAATCTTTCTAATAAGTCATAACTATTTTGGGGTAACACTATTTTTATATCTGATAAATATTGATTTAGTGTTTCAAAATTTAATTCTTTTGTTTCTTTTAGTGTATGTATCTTAAGTAAATTTTTATATCCTTGATTATTTATTGGATATAACATAATTTCAAACCCTTCAATATTTATACTCAAACCAATAATGGGTTTTAACCCATTATTCATCATCTTTGTAAAAAATTCCATTACTCCATATAAATTATTATCACATATTGCACAACTGGTCATATTATGTTTTTTTAAAAATTCAATTAAAGAATCTATCTTAATTGTACTTTTTAATAAACTATATTCAGTAATAATTTTTAATGGTACAAACATAATATCACCCCACTTTAACCATTATAACAAAAAATAACATATTAAAAAAGGCTTTACAGCCTTTAAATTTCAT
>CALVQO010000024.1 GCA_944358145.1 uncultured Bacilli bacterium
TAATTGGTGATGGAGAAGCAGAAACAGGGCCTTTAGCAACCAGTTGGCAATTAAACAAATTTTTAAATCCAATAACAGATGGTGTGGTTTTACCAATATTACATTTAAATGGTTACAAAATTGCTAATCCAACCGTTTTAGCCAGAATAAGTGAAGAAGAATTAACAATGCACTTTAAAGGCTTAGGCTGGCAACCATATTTCGTTGAATATAAAAATGAATCTCAAGTTCATGAAGCAATGGCAAGCACTCTAGATCAAATCGTTGCAGAAATTAAAAAAATCAAAGAGCATGCTAAAAATGAACAAGATACAACAAGACCAATGTGGCCAATGTTAATTTTAAAAACACCAAAAGGATGGACTGGCCCAAAAATTGTTGAAGAAAAAATTGTTGAAGGAACATTCCGAGCTCATCAAGTTCCTGTAATGGTTGATCAAGAACATGAAGATAATTTAGAAATTCTAGAAGAATGGTTAAAAAGTTATCGCCCATGGGAATTATTTGATGAATTTGGAAGTTTAAAAAAAGGATTACAAGAACTCATTCCAAAAAAAGATAAACGTATGGGAGCAAGTGTATATGCGAATGGTGGCCTAATACTAAAAGAGTTAAATATTCCGGATTACCATAATTACATGATCGATGTAAAAACACCAGGAAAAATAAAAGAAAGTGATATGACGATTTTAGGCAAATTTATTCGTGATATTATAAAATTAAATCCTAATAATTATCGTATTTTTGGACCAGATGAAGCCTTAAGTAATCGACTTGGAGCAATATTTGAAGTAACGAATCGAAAATGGAATGGAGAAACCATAAAAGGTGATGAATATTTAAATACCGATGGTGCAATTATTGATACATTTTTATCAGAGCATGCCTGTGAAGGAATGTTAGAAGGTTATTTATTAACGGGAAGACACGGTTTTATCCATACTTATGAATCTTTTAGTAGAATTATTGATTCCATGGTATCTCAACATGCTAAATGGTTGAAAATATGTAAAGAACTTCCATGGCGTTCACCAATATCAAGCCTAAATATTATTTTAACTAGTCATGTATGGCAACAAGATCACAATGGTTACACTCATCAAGATCCAGGATTCTTAAATCATATTGTAACCAAAAAGTCAGAAATTGTCCGTATTTACTTACCAATAGATGCAAATACATTATTATCTACCTTTGATCATATCAGTAGAACAAAAGATTATATCAATGTTGTTGTAGCAAGCAAGCATTTATCCTTACAATGGTTAGATAAAACTGAAGCAATAGAACATTGTCGTAAAGGGCTTGGCATTTTAGATTTTGCTAGTAACGATGAAGGTGCTCCAGACATAGTTTTAGCAAGTGCTGGTGATACACCAAACCTAGAAATTTTAGCTGCTTCAGTTTTACTTCGAAAAAATATTCCAGGAATTAAAGTAAGGGTAGTAAATGTAATAGATTTAATGCGTTTAGTATCTAACACAGATCATCCTCATGGATTAACTGATGTAGAATATGATAAAATATTTACTAAAGACAAGCCAATTATTTTTGCTTTTCATGGCTATCCAAACTTAATTCATGAATTAACTTACAAAAGAACAAACAACAATTTACATGTAAGAGGTTATATTGAAGAAGGGGCAATTACAACATCATTTGATATGCGTGTTTTAAATAAAATAGACAGATATAATTTAGTAAAATTAGCACTTAAACACTTAAAATTAAATTGCATTGAAGCAATTAAATTAAATGATTACTGTGATATTATGCTAGCTAAACACAAAAAGCAGATCAAAGAATATGGAGTAGACATGAAAGAAGTAACGGATTTTGAATTTGATTTTAAAGGAGAGGAAGAGTATGAATTATGATTATATTATAATAGGTGCAGGAATAGGAGGACTTAGTGCTGGCTTAAATTTAGCTTTTAATAATAAGAAAGTGCTCATTTTAGAAAAGAACAGTTTACCAGGAGGATTAGTTACTACGTTTAAAAGAGGAAGATTTGAATTTGATGCTTCTTTATATGATTTAATGGATTATGGTCAAGATAATCATACTGGTTCACTACAAAAACTATTTAAAAAATACAATGTAGAAATCGAGACTTTACCTATTCCTTACAATATTAGAATCAAAAGCTTAGATGAAAAATTTGAAGAAGTAATCAAAGGGGAAATAGATGACTGGGTATTAAGATTAGAAGAACTTCATAGTGGTTCAATGTCTACTTTTAGAAGTTTGCTTCCTGTTTTAAAAGAAATTCATGAAGCTTTAGTAGCACTAAAAAAGGGAAGAGACAACATAGAAAAAGATTTTCCTAATTTTATGAAATATATAGATAAAAACACAGAAGAAGCTTTAATAGATCTAAATATTCCTAAAGAAACAATTCATATTTTAGGTTATTTATGGATAGAAATAGGAAGTCCATTAAACAAACTAAATTTTATTGATTTTGCTGAATTTATGTACAAATACATATTTAAAAGACCAGTAGCATTAAAAAATAAAAATATAGATTTAGCTTTAAAACTAGCCAAAAGATATGAAGAATTAGGAGGAAAAATATATTATCGCTCTGAGGTAAGTGAAATTAAAGATATTGAAGATAAGAAAGAAGTAATATTAAAGGATGGGTCAAGTTATAGAGCAAAAGAGATTATTTGTGATTTATCCGAAAGATATGTTTTAAAAAATCTAATGAAAGAAGAATATCCTTTTGCTAATCAAAAAGAAAATGCTAGAACCATATCTATGAATGGCCTAATAGTATATTTAGGATTAAACAAGTCTTATCAAGATTTAAAATTATATAATTATCGTTACTATGAATTTCAAAACTTAAATAGTGCTACCAATATGAAATCAATGAAAAATTTTTCTCATCATACCATTGAAGCCGTAGTACCTAATATTGTTAATGAAGAATGTAGTCCTAAAAACACAACAATATTAGTATTAAAAACATTATATTCTAAAGATGTATGGCAAAATGTTAATAAAACAAATTATTATCAAATCAAAGAAACCTTAGCAGATGAATTAATTGAAGAATTTGAATCAGCTTTTCATATTGATATCAAAGAATACATTGAAGAAATGGAAATAGCATCACCATTTACAATAGAAAAATATACCAATAATATTAATGGAAGTATGTTTGGCCCAATGCGTTTAGGATATGATAATAGTATTCATCGCCTTTTATCTTATGAAGATGAAAAAATACCACATTTAAGCTTTGTTGGTTCTTCCTCTCTATTTGGTAATGGTGTTGACAATGTTTTTTATAGTGGATATTATATTACGGAAAAACTATTAGAAGAGGAAAGAAGGAGTGAATAATGGAAACAATTGAAAAATTAGAAAAAATAAAAAAAGAGAGAAAAGAAATTATAGAAAGTTTTAGCAAAAATAAACCTCAAGACACTTATATAGATAAAACATCTTCAAAAATTACAGAAATATATCACACCATAATAACCGACATTAAAGAAGAAGCCCCTGATGTTAAAACTTTCACTTTAACAGCGGATAAATCTTCAACTACTCCCAATTTAGCTCCCTTTAAAGCAGGACAATATATTACGATTCATCTAACCATTGATGCCCCACCAGTTACTAGAGCCTATTCCTTATCTTCATCTCCAACTTTAGCCAACAAAGACATTTATAAAATAACAATAAAAAGAGTAGAAAATGGTTTAGTTAGCAATTATATGTTAGATGAAATGAAAGTAGGCGATAAACTAGATGTATCCAAACCAGCAGGTGAATTTGGATATAATCCAATTAGAGATGAAGAAAATGTTATCGCTATTGCAGGGGGAAGTGGCATTACTCCTTTTATATCTTTAGCACATGCTATATTAGAAGGAATATACAAATGTAATTTAACTGTATTTTACAGTGTAAGAAAATATGAAGATGTAATTTTTAAACAAGAAATAGAAGAAATCAATAAGAAGAAAAAAGGAGTAAAAATTTTAGTTACTTTAACTCGTGAAGAAAAAGAAGGCTTTTTACATGGGCATATTAATCAAGAAATGATCGAACCATTTATTAAAGAATTTAATACAATTTTAATGTGTGGACCAAAAGAACTATATCGTTCCATGAATGAAATTTTAAATGAATTTAACATTCCAAGAAAATCTGTTCATTATGAAAATTTCTTTGTAGAATATATTCCTGAAGAAAAAACAACTTATCAATTAAAAGTTATAATGAAAGACAAAGTGAGTGATATTACCTGTAAAAATGATGAGACATTATTAGTTGCTATGGAAAGAGCTGGTATCAAAGCTCCTTCATTATGTAGAGTAGGAGAATGTGGCTATTGTAGAAGTGTTCTGCTTGAAGGTAAAGTAAAAATGATCGGTGCCAGTCTAAAAAAAGCGGAAGCAGAAAATGATTATATTCATCCTTGTGTATCTTTCCCTGATAGTGACATTGTATTAAGACTTGATATTTAATGTTAGAAAAATATAAAAAACAAAATAAGAAAAATATCCAAACAGGTATCTTAATTGGCATAATCCTCTTATTAATAGCAGTTATCCTATGGTTATTTTCTTTAAAGAATATAGCCTATATATTTCTTATTGCAGGAATATTGATAATCATAACGTCTATATTAGAAGCCTTAAATCTTAAAGATATTGAATCATCTATGTCTGAAAATGAATTAGAAGCTTTAGAACAAGAATTAAATAAAGTAATTATGGAATCAACTAACCACTATGTAGTAACCGAAAATGGCATATTTATTCCCAACAAATTAACATTGATTAAATATGAAGACATAATATTAATTTATGAAAGGCCAAGATTTAACAGAGATACAGTAGAAGTATATATAAATATAATTACCAAAGAAAAAGAAAGATTTAAACTACCAACTTACACCACAGCATTAACCATAGGCTTTGAATATTATGATTTAAAAGAAATAATCAAAAAGAAAAATCCTAAAGTTTTAATCGGAAAAAATGCTAATCATAAAAAAATATTACAAGAAAAATATCAAATTAAATTATAAAGATTAATTGTCAAATGATGTGTATAAAACACAAAGTAAGTGATAAAAATACAGAGAGTAAAATCTCTGTATTTTAATTATTATTTACTTAATTGATTCTGCCTAAAAGATAATCAGCACTAATATGATATTGATGACAGATTTGATAAAGGAAAGGAGTAGCAATTAAATATCTACCTTTTTCATAATTACATATTACGGATTTGTTCGTATTTAAAGCTAGAGCTAATTTTTCCTGTGTAAGTTTTTGCCTTTTTCTAAATTCTTTTAATCTATCTTGGATTAATTGAAAATCTAACTTTTTTTGATAAATAGTTTTATCATTAATTTCATTTAAAGATAAAATGTAATCTACAGAAACATCAAAATAATTACAGAAATTAAGTAAATGTTTAATTGGAATTAACTCATAACCATTTTCATATTTAGTATAAACTGATCTAGTAACACCTAAAATTTTTGCTACATCATCTTGACTTAAATTATACTCAAGACGAACATTCTTTAAATTAAGTTTATATTCCACAATAATCACCAAAATAATTTTCTCATTTAACTAAGTCAAATATAACCTTATGTGCAAAATGCAAAACTTTTTGTTGACTTTTAGTATACCCAAGTTTATAATTAATATGTAAGCTAGGAAACTCATCATAGCTTTCGTTAAGGAGAGTAGTTATGGAATTTGAGGTATTAAAGAGGAGTCATTTAAAGAGAAATATCATTATAGGAGTTATTGCAGTATTATTAATTAGTGCAGTAATCCTTAATTTTACGAGAGCAAAATACAGAACGACTGCAGAAGTACCCATAGCAAGTGGAACAATTAACTATAGTTTAGCAGACCTAAATATCGTAGCAATAACAGTAGATGGTGAGTCTGTTGAAACCATACCTGAAGGTAATTATGAATTAACAGACGAAAGTTATTGTATAGTTGATGGAGAAGACACCCAACTAACATTAAACTGGGATAATGAAACCAAAGCATTAAGTGTTACACCATTTACCACTAAAGGGACCAAATGCTATCTTTCTTTTGAAGAATCAACAACCAAAACAGTAGATACACCACTAGGGGAAGTAGAAGTAAATCTAGATCAACCAGATTTCAGTAAAACCAGCTGTACAAGTGGATGTGGAGAACAAACGGTAGGCTTATATGAAGAAACCACAAGTAAAGGAACAACATACTACTATAGAGGAGATGTAAATAATAATTATGTTTCTTTTGCTGGATACTATTGGCGAATTCTAAGGATTAATGAAGATGGATCGATTCGAATGATTTATGATGGAACAAGCCCTCATACTAACGGGCAATCCTCTACTAATCGTCAAATCCAAACCAGTGTATATAATAGTTCATATAATCGAAGTTATTATGTTGGATACACCTATTTAAGCAATGCCCAACGACCAAGTAATCCAAATAGTGGAACCTCAAGCACAATAAAAGGAGTATTAGATAATTGGTACAACACAAACTTACAACAATACGATAATATAATTACAAATACACCAGGATTTTGCAACGATAGGGAAATGGCTAATGGTTCTAATTGGAGCAGTCTACCAACTAATGATATTTATTATGCAGCCTATGATAGAATACTAAATAATAGTACAGCATCATTAGAATGTAGTAATAGTAATGATTTATATCAAACCAAAATTGGTTTAATCACCGCCGATGAAGTAATTCATGCCGGCTTAAATCAAAGTGGAAGTAATGCAAAATTTTATTTATTTACTGGAACCAACTATTGGACTATAACCCCAAGTTATGTTCAAGCAGTCAATACTAGTGTTAGTTGGTCAAATATGTTTTATGTATATTCATATGGATCTCTTAGCTATGACAGACTAGAAAATGAATATGGTGTCCGACCTGTTATTAATATATCATCTAATGCAACAATAACAGGAGAAGGAACAATGTCTAATCCATATACTATAGTAAGCTAAGAATAAAAGCTAATCATCACTAATATAGTTTAGTGGTGATTTTTTATGTTTATTGCTCACAGAGGTTTAGTAAAAAAAGGAGTAGTAGAAAACACTTTACCAGCATTTATAGGTGCAATAAATAGTGATAAATATACAGGATTTGAACTGGATGTCTATACAAGTAAAGATAAAGAATTTGTTGTTCATCACGATCTCTTAATTGATGGCAAACTAATATGGAATTATAACTATAAAGAATTAAGAAATAAAGGGGTAATAAAATTAGAAGATGTATTAAGATTAAATACCGATAAAATAATTTTAATTGAAATTAAAGATATTAATATAGATATTGATCAGTTTAGCCATTTATTAAACAAATATAAAAACAAAAAAATTTACGTCATGTCTTTTTTTAATAGTATTATTAGAAAATTTAAAAATCCAACTTTTAAAGTTGGAATACTGAATTATGTATTAAATAGTACATCTGAATACCCTTATGATTTTATTGGCATTTTATATGATGTAGCAACTAATCATATGATAGATAGCCTAAATAAGATGAATATAGAAGTATTTTTATATGCATTAGATAAGAAAGACCAATATATATTTAAAGATGTATATTATATTATTGATGATAAAACAAGTTAAATACTTCTAAATTCTTCAGGAATAACAGACTGATAAGTGGATAAAATAAAATCTTTAGTAAATCCTTGTTGATAACGATAATGATTAACTTCATATTCATTAGTATAAAGTTGATAAGGAATGAGTTGAAAATGACGTAAATTAGCATCATAATAATTGATTATAGCATCAGTAGTAATATCTGTAATTTTAATTGTATCATTTTCTTTAGTAACAGTAAGTTGTGATAATAAACCAATTTGATAAGCATTATTAAAAGTTTGAGTTGTTCTAGGAATATCTCCATCAGCACTGACGAAATTACCTAAAGAATAATAAACTAAAGTTTTATGTTCATCTCCAACCCATTCTATAGGTTGTATATTATGTGAATGATTTCCAACAACAATATCTACACAAAGAGAATTAAAAAATAGTGCCAAATCTTTTTGCGTCTCATTAGGAGTAAAAGTGTATTCGCTTCCCCAATGCATAAGAATAATCGTAACATCAACATTTTCTTTTAATGTTAAGATCTGTTCTTTCATTTTTTCTTTATCTTCTTCCGTAACAGTAGTAGAATAATTAGATTTAAACAAACTAACCATATATTCTTCATCACTACTCATTTTCATATTAGTCCCCATCGTATAAGAAAGAAAACCAAATCGAATACCATTAACTTCCAAAATAGAAAGCTCTTCAACATCTTCTTTATTTTTAAAGGTACCAACAGTCATAATATCACTATGATTTTGAAAATAGTCAATAGTAGAAATTACGCCTTTACTCCCTTGATCAAAAGCATGATTATTCGCTGTAGATAAAACTTCAAAACCAAGAGAAGAAACCAAATCCCCAACCCAAGAAGGAGCAGCAAAATTATAATTATCTCCACCATTAACAGGTATTTCTTCATTTCCAATAACAACTTCCATATTTCCAACCGACAAATCATCTTGTTTAAAATAATTCTTTACTAAGCTAAAATATAAATCTTGATCTTCACCCTGATTAATCGCATTATAATAAGCACTTTCAAATAATAAATCTCCAACAAAAGTCAGTTTAGCTGTTTTAACATCACTATTTGTTTCCTCCTGATTTACAGGAATATCTTGCTCATTATCATCTTGTTTTGGATGAGAAAAAAGAAAGATACTGACTAAAACAACTCCAATAAGAACAACACTAAGGATTACTACTATCTTTTTCACAAACTTCCACCTACTTAACATTATTATACCAAGAAAAGAAAAAAGAAAAAATACTAACTTTTCTTTTTTCTAAGCAAATAAACAAATAATAAAATAATAATAATAGGGAAAGCCAAAGAAACATAAGGCAAAGCATAATAAAGAAATAATTCATGAGTATAATTAAAATCAAAAACTTGAGCAATTAAAATTCCTACAATACCAACAATAATTAAAGTACTTAAAGCACTTCCTTTTTTAGGAACTAATGTTTTTATTGAATAAATACTAAAAGCAGAAGTAATAAATAAATCAAAAGCCCAAGCTATCGATAAAATATTTTCAATTTTTTCAATAAAATCCAACAATTTAACTTGTTTCAAAATCATATATTCAGGAAATCTAAATACATTGACTAAAACTTCTCCAAAAACTCCATTAATACACAAAATAACAAGAACAACTAATAAAGCAGAAAGTAAATAATAAGAAACATAATGTTTAACATCAGCATCAAAATGAAGAGTTAATAATCCAGGAAAAGAACTAATTCCTGCAAAAGCTAAAATACTCATAATTAAATTAGAAGGAGCAGTAGTAAGTATAGGTAAAAAATTATTATAATTAAAATTACCAACAATACTAACAATTGAAAGAATAGATAATACCAAACTAAGAGGAAATAAAGCCGAACTAAGACGGTGTATCATAAAAATACCACTCCAAGCACAATAAATTAAAAGAATAATCCAAGGAATCATAATGATAAATACAGGAGTTGTAGAAAGCAAGAAACTAGAAACAAAAGTTTTATAAGTAAGTAAAGAATAAGTTAAAATAATAATACTAGCAATTAAAAGTAAAGCTCTAGTAATAAAACCAACAACTTTATCTTTATTGCAAACTTGATTCAACGACAAATCCTTTTTTTGTCTAATAATATAACGATACCCCAAAACAATAAGTAACCCCAAAAATACCCCAATAATTGCTCCAAGATAAGTATCTTTATCAGTATATTTACAAAGTAAAGAAATACCTAATCCAAAAAATAAACTTCTAGTTAGAAAAAATAGGGGAGTAGCACTTTCTTTTCTCATGATTCCACCTCAAAAGTTAATCCTTTCTTATTTATTTTTAAATCAATATCATATTGAATATCTTGTTTAGTCCATGCATAAAAATCTTTTATTCGATATTGATTATAATAACTTTTCCCTATATTTAAAGCATTAGACTGAACCTTTTGAAATTCTTTTAACACCTTATCCATTTCTTTTTCAATAACTTTTGTAAATTCTTGCTCAAGCTGTTGATAAGTATCCATTTTCTTTAAATCATAATCACAAGTAGATTCACTAATACGACCATTAATTGTTGCTTTCACTAGTATTTTATCTGATCCAGGTTCTATGGAAACATCACTTTTATAATCAACAATTACAATATTTCCCTCCCCACAACTCATATTAAAATGAACAGCTCCAATTTTAAAATTATTAAGCAAATTAACTATACTAGCTTCATTCGGATTAAAAGTATGCACTAACTCATAATCTTTAAAAACACCTAAACCTGATAATTCAATATTTTTATCATCATCTACTTTAAATACCGGTAACATAGCATCTTCTCCCTCACTAAGAATACTATTAATTGTCTTAGTAAAAGGAATATAATAAGCAGAATTATAAGTTTCTTGATTAAATTCTAATAAATCTACTAAATAATTACTGACAATAGGATGTTCTTCTGTACTAGCACTAAGTATATCTTTAGCGCTATCTTCTGCAATAACAGCATAAAATTCATTTCTCAAATTTTCTGTCCTAATTAAATAATCTACACAGTCATCTAAATGCTCTTTAGCAACTTGTTCGCTAAAAATAATCGTCTCTACGTGTTCAAAATAAGGAACTTTATCCATTTTATTCGCTGTCTCAGTAAATGCATAGACAATACTTTCTCCTGAAGAAGTAATATAATAAGTATTAGAAGAACCACTAGTTTCTCCTTCTTTTTTGGTACTAATAATTTCAAAAGTAACTTGAAACTGATCATCTTTATAATCAATAGCAATACCTGAAATAATTGCCAAATCATTTAACTGATTATAATCATAACATCCACTAATAACAAAAGGAATAAGTAATAATAAAATTATTTTTTTCATAGATTCTCTCCTTGTTTAGTTTGATTAGTTTGGGTAAGTATACTACTTCGGTATTTATCTTGTTTAATTGGCTTTTTAAGAGCGGTTTTAAAGAAATAAGTTTTGTCAAACGGAACCAAAGGATAAAAATAAGGTTTTCCAAAAGAATGAATTTTATTAATTCGAATAAGAAAGTAAAATCCTGCAAAAACAAGCCCCAATATTCCATAAAAAGCAGCAGCAAAAAGGAAAATAAAACGTAAATTACGTAAAGCATTAGAAACTTCAATTTCCGTAAATATTAAGCTAGCCATAAAAGTTAAAGCAATAATAATAATAGTTATTGATGAAACTATACCAGCTGATACAGCCGCATCACCCAAAACTAAAGCACCAAGTATAGATATTGCACTTCCATAAGCATTAGGAAATCTTAAATCACTTTCTCTAAGCATTTCACAGACAAAAAGCATAATTAAAACTTCAATAATCGAAGGAAAGGGAACTCCATCATGTTGAACACTAAAACTAACAAGTAAATTAGTTGGAATAGTTTCTTGATTATAATTGACTAAAGCAATATATATAGCGGGTACAGTCATAGATAAAAAGAAACAAACAAAACGAACAATTTTAAGAAAATTAATATTTTTACTTTTATGATATTGATCAATACCCGGATTAATAAAATCAATAAAGAAAGCTGGAAGAATAATCGCAAAAGGGGAAGTATCAACCACAATAACAATTTTTCCCTCTAAAAGAGCTTTTGAAACAAAATCAGGCCTTTCTGTAATCATATAAGTAGGGAAGTGTGTTTTATCTTCATCACTAATTAACTGACCGATCATACTAGAATCTAAAACTCCATCAATATCAATTTTCTTCAATTTATCTTCAACTAGTTGAATGGTCTGTTCTTCAGCAATATCATCGAAGTATAAAAGCCCAACTTTAGTTAAAGTTTTTCTTCCTATTGTAAATTCATTGGTCTTTAATTTACTAGACTTTAATCTCTTTTTTATAAGTCCTAAATTAATTTGATAATTTTCTGTAAAGGCATCTTTAGGTCCATTTGTAGCAGGCTCAGTATCAGGGGTTGGAATACCCCGATTAATATCTGCTCTTGTTTCAATACCCAAAATCGTACTACCTCGAATAACAATAGTAAAACCATTAGTAATAAAATATTCAATTTCATCATAATTCTTAATCTCTTTAGTATTAGGTCCAGGAATTAAGCTATTAATATCAATTTTTCTCGTATTTTTAAAACTACTAAAACTACTCAAATTCTTTAATATATAATCATTAACCTTATCTCCACTACTAACTGTTTCTAAAAACACAACATAAATCGTATCAAGCAAAGATAATCTGATTTTTTTAATAATTAAATCAGGAGTATGATTAAATTCATCTTGAATACGTTTAACGATTTTATTTTCCATAGTATCCACCTAAAATTAGTATTAGTAAATTTTTACTTTATATACTCATGAAAAATAGAAAAAAAGATTGACTTCAAACAATTTTTAGTGTAATATTAAAGAGTACTGATTAATTTGGAGTAGTACTCAAGAGGCTGAAGAGGGGTCCCTGCTAAGGATCTAGGTCGGCGAATGCTGGCGCGGAGGTTCAAATCCTCTCTACTCCGCCATTTAGTTAGTTAAGCCCTCATAGGGCTTTTTTTATTTATATATGCATAGAATATGATGGTGATATGATGAAAGAAGCAGGACTAAATTTAATTAAAAAATTTCACTTAAGAGAATTAAATTTAGATTTTATGGGTTATGAATTAAGGCCTAATGATATTTTTACGTTTCATCATCTAATTGTTCCAAGCTGTAAAAATGGACCTTATGCTGAATGGAATGGAGCAATATTATGTGGAGGTACTGCTCATCCATACTTGCATATTATTGGTGAAGTCGATTATGATATGTTTTATGCTATAACTAAAGAAATGATTATTCAAAACATAAAAGGATATTTAGACAGAAAGAACTTATTAGAAATAAGAAGAATTTTAAAAGAGTTTGAACAAGAATATTTGAAAGATAAAGAACGTTGTAAATTTACGATTAAAGAAGAGTATTTAAAAAGGCCATCATTAGATGAACCATTAACAAGAAAAAGAGTAATAGAAAACAAGTAATGCTACTTGTTTTTTGGTGGCACTAAATCAATACCACCTTTAGAAAAAGGATTACACTTTAAAATCCTTTTAATCATTAAAAAACTACCTTTAAAAAATCCATGTACTTCTAATGCTTCGATCGCATAATTACTACAAGTAGGATAATATCTACAATGGTTATGAAAATCCCCAGGAATCATCTGATACAAGCGAATTAATTTAATTAATATTCTTTTCATTTTGCATCACAAACCTATTTTAACACATGAAAATGATAAACACAAATAGTTTACATTCCTCCACTTTCTATAGTTGTGTTTAATATTATCAATATCTAACATATAATCTCTCATTCTTTATTAACTTTAACCATAAGTAAAATAAAAAAATAGCAAGAAGAGAGTCAATGATAACGATAACACTCACTTCTTCCATAACCATAACCTCTTATCTGTATTTTTACATATTATTATTCTCTAAGAAAACACAAATTTCAACATTTTGACAGCATAAGTAAACCATGCTATAATACGGAGTCAAAGGAAGGTTTTTTATGGCACAATTAATCATTGAACAAAATAAGGAAATAACATTCAAAGACTATTTAAAACTATGTATGTTACAGGAATTAGATATTAGAGATAATATTGCCAGCCACTTTAATAATCTACCAAAATCATTACATGAACTCCAAACCAAAAAAGTAAAATTAGATAATAATCCCGCCAAAATTGCTCTAGAAATAAAATTAATAGACAGTGAAGAAAACGATTTAATAGTGTTCATTAACAAAGATGATAATGTATGTGATATACCATTAAGCTTATCTGGTAATTATGATTTAATTTGAAAATACTATGATAAACAAGAATTATTATATAGTATTAACCGTTCTAATTCACAAGGCTATCCATATTTTCAAAAAGTAATAAATAAAAGCTTAGAAAAAATAACAAAGAATTTCAAACTAAAAGATGATTACTTTATTTTAAGAGTATCACAAATTTGGGAAGAGAGTTTTACTATTTATCCTTATGAATGTCCTATTTATAAAATAGATATAGAATCTAAAACAGGAGAACATGATATATATTATTATAATCCATTAAAATGCACATTTTATTATGACAAAAAAGAAAAAAAGGCATTATCAAATAAGTCTCAAACTAAATTATTATCCTTATTACCAGGTTTAAATTGGGAGGATCTACCAGAAACAATAAAAGATTTTATTTCTAAAAGATCTCAAACCTGCTATTTATATGAGAGCAAATTGAAAATGGGTATACCCTCATTGTTAGAGAAAATGGCAGCAACAATAAACGGACAAGATATTGCTTATGGCTATAAAATAGAAGTTCCTGAAGAACTTTCTACTTCTACTGAGAATGCTTTTAGAGAACATTTAGCAGAAGAAATAGAAGAGTCAAAAGAAAACAAGAAAAACGAAAATATTAAAAATATTGCCAATAGTATTAAAACAATACTTCAAAAACTGAAAGAAAATGATACTGATCCAACAAGAATACCAAAAATTAAAATTAGGAATTTAGTATTTTACAGTTATATAAGTGATGATAAAAAAGAAATAGATCCATTCTTTAATGATCCAGATATCATCAAATATTGTGATTTATCTTTAATAGATTTTACAAATGCAAACATTGAAGGCTTTGACTTATCAGATACGAATGCAAATATTATTTTAGACAAACTTTACAACAAATCGATAAAAAATACAAAATTGAGGAATGTTAATTTGATGAGACAAGATTTAGATGGTATTCTAGCTGATGGTGCCGACTTACGAGGAACAAATATCTTTGTTTCGATTGAAAAAACTTCGATCATAGGAACAGTTTTTTCAAAGTCTACAACTTCTATGTTAGAAACAAAAATTCTAACAGAAGGAGAAGTCCAAGAGTTAGGAATACAAGTTGAAAAAGAAGAGGCAGAAAACTTTGAAAGTGTATTAAGATTATAGAAAACAGGTAAAAATTTACTTGTTTTTTTATATAATGTATAGTAAAATACTATTGGCAAATAAATTGCAAATACACATTAATATTT
>CALVQO010000025.1 GCA_944358145.1 uncultured Bacilli bacterium
AAGCCTTCAAAAGCTTGGATTCTCTCTTTCTTTCCTTCTTTAACCCATACATCAACACGTACAGTGTCTCCAACACGGAATAGAGGTATGTCACGTCTAATATGACGTGCATTAATTTTATCGACTAAATTAGCCATCTTCGTTCATCCTTTCTATTTATATTAACCTATAATCATAATAGAATCTATCATCGGATTATATTTTCTCTGGGTCTAACCAATTATAACATAAAAAAATTCAAATTACAAATTAATTTACACTTTTTAAAGTAACTTCATAAGCTCCATTAGGACTTTCAACTGAAACTACTTCACCAGCTTTATGACCAATAACAGCTTTCCCAATAGGAGATTCATTAGAAATTTTATTATGAAAAGCATCAGCTTCTAAAGAACCAACAATTTTATATTCTTCTTCATCTCCAGGTTCATATTCAACCACAATAGTAGAACCAACATTAGCAACATTCTTATCTTTATTATCAATAATTTCACAATGTTCCAATTTATACTCAAGTTCTTTAATTCTACTTTCAAGTTGAGCTTGTTCATTTCTAGCAGCATCATAATCAGCATTCTCTGATAAATCACCTAAAGAACGTGCATATTTCAAGGCATTAATTACCTCTGGTCTTTTATTTAATTTTAAATCATTTAACTCTGCTTCTAACTCTAAATATCCCTCAGGAGTCATAACAACTGTATTTTCTTTTTTCATTTATTCCACCTCATTATTTTTTTGCATCTACAAAAGAATACTACAAATAATCATTTTTGTCAAATACTTTTAAACGCATCATCGCATACTTGACAACATCTTCACCAACCTCCAAATAAACATGCATTTTTGGATGTCTAGCTACCTCAATTTCTTGCATATTCTCATCATATATTTTATGAATTTGATAAGTTTTGGTATCCATTCCTGGCCCAAAAAATTCTACAACATCGCCAACTTTAAAATAATTTCGTTCTTCAACTAAAAGCAAATGATCTTTTTTCTCTAATACTATACCTAAAAAATCTTGATTAGAAACTTCTTCTCTTCCTAAATAATATTGCTCTTGATGCGTTGGCATTTTATCGTAAAACTGTGGTGTAGATTCCCGATTAGCACAACGATTAATAATATCGTTAGAATATAGTATGTCACTTTTAGTTAAAGTATTACTCATTATTTTATCCATTAAATGCCGATATTCATAAATAACAGTAGCAATATAATAAACAGAACGCATACGTCCTTCTACTTTAAAAGAATTAACCCCTATATCCATCATATCCTTAAGATAAATAGACATATTTAAATCTTTTGGTGTCATACTAAAAACTTGATCTTTCTGATTAATAGTAAAAGTCCAACGACAAATTTGGGCACAACCACCCCGATTAGAATCTCTATTGGTAGCTACATTAGACAAAACACACTTTCCACTAAAACTTGTACACATCGCTCCTTGAATAAAGCATTCCAAATCTAGTCCCGTTTTATCCTTAATATTTTTAATATCTTCCCTTAAAGCTTCTCTTGCTAAAACAATTCTTTTCACTCCCAATTTTTGATAAAACAAAGCTGCTTCATCATTTAGTGTACTCGCTTGAGTCGATAAATGAATCTCTAAAGGAATATGATTTTCTTTAATCGTAGAAATAACTGCTATATCACTAACAATAACTGCATCTACATGAATACTTACTAATTCTTCTAAGTATTCTTTTAGTCCCTTTAAATCATTATGATGAAAAACAATATTAACCGTAACATAAACTTTTTTACCCAAACGATGAGCAAACTCTACTGCTTCGGCAAGTTCTTCCTTACTAAAATTAATCGCATTTGCTCTTAAAGAATACTCATATCCCCCAATATATATAGCATCTGCCCCATAAAGACATGCTATTTTTAACCGTTCTAAATTTCCTGCTGGAGCTAATAATTCTATCATTATGACCTCTCCTTTATTCTAACAATAGTCTCTTCTTGACTTAAATAAGCATAAGGATACTTCTCATCTAAATTACTCTTACTATGTATAATATTGATCACTTCTTCATCAGTTAAAAATAATGAATTAATTAAATGATATAATACATGATCATACTTCCGATATCTAAGTCCATTAAATGGCTCATTAGGATAAATCACAGTTCCATAATCATTTTCCACAATTTTAAACTCTTGTTTTAAATCATTAGTAATCTCACTAATAAAAGGTAAATGTTTATCAAAATGTTCATTATAATTAGTAATCAATTTTCTTCTAGAATACATAATATTAACATAACCAAAAGTATATAAGGTTAAAGGCTTATTAGCTCTTTTTAATATTTCTTCTACTTCCCCTTCCGTAATATCTATACTAACTACAACACTATCAGCATAATTTAAATAAGTATTAATACTCAAATAATTACAATTAAAATGATTTAAAAATAAAATCTTAGTTAAATGATTAGGAATAGTATTTAAAACTTCTAATACCCCAATATCATCAAAAACAATACCTTGAATATGACTAGGTAAATTTAAAATGAACTCTTTAAACTCTTGAATACCAACTGTATCCAATATCCGATTAACAAAAATAAAAGCATTTCGAGGAATTTCATCTAAAGAAAAAGTAGTAGGAAACCCTACTGTAAATCCTTCAATTGGAAAAAGGAAAGTAACATTACTTTCTTCCCTTAATTTTTCTTCCAAAGTATGATTAGTAACAAGCACTAAATAATTATTTTTCATCTTTCTTAACACTTACGGATAATCCGTCTCCTACATCATAAAAATTAGTTTCAAAATCTTTATTATTTTTCAAAAATTCAATATAATCTTCAATCTTTTCTACTAACCCTCTCAAATTCTTAGACTCTATTTCCTTAGATTTTCCTACATGACCATGAAATTTCAAATTATCTGTAATAATTACTCCACCATCATTTAAGAAATATTGAAACTTCTCAAAAAACTTTGTATATTGTCCTTTAGCCGCATCAATAAAAATCAAATCATATTTCACACCAGTTAAATTAACATCTAAAGCATCTTGAAACACCACATTAATTTTCTTTTCAAATCCACATTTCTTTACATTTTTTAAACATTCCATATATCTAGCTTCATCACGTTCAATAGTAGTAACAGTAACATCTTGACTAGCACTAGCCATCAAAATAGTAGAATACCCAATAGCACTACCGATCTCTAATATATTTTTAATATTATGCTTTTTAATATACTTCATAATAAACGCGATAGAATCTTTCTCAATAATAGGAATGTTTTTAAGGGAGGCATATTCCTCCATTTCAAGTATAAGTTCTTTCATAATTCACCTCTTAATTAATTATATTCGTACCACAAGCCACTTGCTTTTAATTCTTCTACTTTAGCTACATGTTCTTGATCTGTCTTCATAAAATAAGTATGCCCATTTTTATCTGCTACAAAATAGTAATAATCATGTTCCTCAGGCTTTAATACGGCTTCTATAGATTCCCTACTTGGAGAACAAATAGGACCTACTGGAAGGCGTCCTGCCATTGCTGCTGGCCTAGTATTATAAGCATTGACATCATTAATCTCACTAAGATATAAATCACGCTCACTAAATTCTACTCTAGCCGCATAATAAGTAGTCGCATCACTACCTAAACTCCAACCAGATCTTAAACGGTTATAAAATACTCCGGCAACACCAGCTCGATCATCACTAGTAGAACCTTCTACTTCAACAATACTAGCCAAAGTCAATAATTCATGAATACTATAACTACTAGCTTCTATTTCTTCTTTATACTGACTAAGAACACTATCCATTCCATCAAGCATCTTTTCTACAATATCTTTTATACTACTACCTTCATAAAACTCATAAGTACTAGCAAATAAATAGCCCTCTAAAGGATAATAAATTTCACTATTTAAAATATCATCAGATAAAAACCAGTATTTTTCGATTAATTCATTTAAATATTCAGGATCACTTAAAGTAGCAATAACTTCATCACTTGTCGTATTCGTCGCTTCTGCTATATCTTCAGCATAACGAACTAGCCTTCTTCCTTCGACAAAAGTAAGAGAAAAGGTATTTTCGTTTTGAATAATATCCCCTTCATGAAATTTATTTAAAATTTCTGCCAAACTCATATTTGGACTAACTTCATAATTTCCTGCTTGTAAATTAAGATTATGATGTAAAGCTACATAAAGATAAGCAGAAATTTTACTTTTAATTAAGCCTGCTTCATCCAAATCATCAATAATATCTGTTTTACCACTTCCACTAGAAATCGTAAATTCTACAACTTGATCATCCTTTGATACAGGAGAAATCCCATAAAAGTATAAAGCTACTAAAAGAATAATTACAACCAAAATTACCCCAATAATAATGATTAACTTCTTTTTCATAATACTCCTTATTCATTAGCTTCTTCAATACTAGCAAGTAAATTTTCAATTACATTCCATTCAGCATCAGTCTCAATATCTTGAAGTTCTAAAGTCTCCCCATTCTTATCATATGTTGCGGCATAAGTAACAATATTTCCTTCTTCATCAAGACTATTATCTGTAAACACAATATAACTTTTCCGAGTTTCTTCTGAATCAAAAGTAAATAGGATTTCATACTCTATTGTTTTACCACTTTTATCTGTTACCGTAAAGTAACGATTTTTTTCTTCATTCATTTGTTTTCCTCCATCTTAATAAAAGTTTCTAAAATTAATACAGCCGCCACCCCATCAATAACACTTTTACGCTTCTTTCTACTAATATCAGCTTCAAGTAAAATATTCTGAGCTTCCATTGTTGTAAGTCTTTCATCAACAAGAACAACAGGAATATCAGTAATATTCTCTATTTTTTCTTTAAATTTCCGACTTCTTTCACTTGCAAACCCTAAAGTGCCATCCATATTTTTAGGAAGTCCTAAAGCAATTTTTTTAATGGAATAAGTAGCTAATATTTCTTGTAACTCCCTTAAAGCAGTATCATAATCTTCACTAGGAAAATGAATAACTTTTAAAGGACTAGCAATTAAACCTGTAGAATCACTAATTGCTACACCAAGACTTTTAGTACCTAAATCCAAACCTAAATAACGCATTTCATCACCTGCAAGTACATGTTATATTCTATCAAACTTCTCATAAAAACACAACACTTACCTTTAATTTCCATTTTGACAAGATCCACGCCATACAACAACAGTATTGCCATCACTATCTAAATCATAAGCATAGCATAAAGAAGCATCTTCATTGCATACAGCCTCTTTGCAATATTCACTACTATAATTTTCATTCTTATTTTTAGGTGAAAAAACAAAAAGTAAAATAATTTCTGCTACAACCAAAATAATCATAGCAATAATAAAAGTTCTAATTCTAACTTCTCTCTTCATTTTACCACCACCATATTCTAAAAATCAAAAACACAAACAACAAAATACAAGCTCCAAAAAAGAGTGCTTCATAAAGTTTAATTGTTTTTTCTTTCTTCTCTTCAATTTTTGCTTTTTTCATATTTCTACCTCTCAAGAAATATTGTAACATAAATTAAAAAAGAAAAATAGAGTAAATGCGAAATTACTCTATCAAAATTTAATTCAAGATTAACTAATTCCACTTCAAACGTTTAAACATTCGCTTAATCTACATGACTTAGTTCTTCTAACATCTTCTCTTTAATCTTATCAATATCTGCAAAAAATAAATTAATTCCTTGTTTTTTTAACGCTAATAACGAACAGAAATTTTCTAATATCTCATTTTTTAAATTATCAGCCACTCTAACTGGCGCACCATTAACTGTATGCACATGGTCTATATACTTTTCTAATGTCGGAAAAGCATTTTGTAATAATATTACTGACGTTTTATTAGCAATCTCACCTATCATTATGGAACGGCAATCCCCATACTTTTTAATCTTCTTATCTATTATAGGCTGATATTTAGATACTTTACTACTCAAAGGAATAAACCATAAAATATCTTTATCCTTTATAGTAAAATAAGTTGGCCTTGCTTTACCATTTTCATGATTTATCATCAATCCTTTATCATTAATTTTATCAAAAAACTCATCTTTGATATGATAAATATATCCAGTTTTTACTTTCATTATACATTTACCCCCTTCTATTAAAAATTATACCAAAAACCAAAAGAAAACTCTATCTTTTCAGATAAAGTTTTCAAACATTTTCCTTCGGAATCATTTATAACTCGCACCATCCGTAAGCGACTAACATTTCGCGATTGGAATCATTTATAACCCGCACCATCCATAAGCGGTTAACATGTACTACATTTCTTTGAATGCAATATAAATATACTATATTTTTATGAAAATGTCAATTAGTATATTCATTTTTAATATACTCAAGTTATCTAAAATTGATACTACTCTTACTCAATTTTATTTACCAGATTTAATTGTTGCTTGTACTACTGCTTTGTTTGGAAGGCAATATATAAATTAAGCTTAGATAATAAAATAATTAGAAATTATAAGACTACTTATCTATGATGGCAATCATTTTGAAAATTATTGATTTTAGATGCTATCTCTTTTCTTCGTTTAGTTTTTTCATCCTGTTCCAATTTGTCAATTAATATTTCCTCTATGGCACTTTTTAAATATGGAAACATCATTTCGCACTCTTCTTCTGAAAGATTATGTATTCCATCACTTATTCTTGTATATACTAAATTAAATCCATCCAGAAACAATAAATCTGGTAAATAAGCTCTTAATTTTTTTACTTTTTCATCCATATGTAGTTGCTTAAATTCTTGAAAATCAACATCTAGATTATCTTTATTTTCTTCATAAGTATCTTTTAATATTTTTTCAAATATTCTTCTTAAATAAGTCATAGCACCAATACAACTATCAAAGCTAAATAATGAACAAGCTTTAGTATAATATTTTTGATATTCATCACCCAATAATTTCAAAAATTTTTTATTATTAATCTCTTCATTTAAGTCATAAATAGACGGAAATTGTCCTACTTTCATAACATGATTGTCATCAACAACAACAAAATTAACGAAAAGAATATGATTACAATCAGCTATTGCTTTGAAATTAAAAATTTTTGTAAACCGTAATTTAGAACCTACAGACGATTGCTTTTCAGCTCTTATATTATAAGAAGCAAGCACTGAATTTTCAAAGCAAAAAATTCTACGTTTTTTGCATCTCGGACAATAGCACTCCACTCTAACATCATTATATGGAAAAAAATTATAATTTGGTATTTCCGGATCAATCTCTATTTTTTTATATAATGGTTTTAATAAAAGTTCCTCACTAATAAACTCATTATTTAAATCATCAGAAGCAAAACCATTACCAAATTTTACATGTACCGAATTATAATCTATATAATCTTCAGTTATGTCACCTTTTATCATTTCCTCATCTCCCTAACATTTTTAATTTAATATTTTTAATTTAATATTTTTATTGCCAATTACGGAATTATATATTTAGTACTAGGACCATTACCTTCTTTCACAAGAATATTCTTTTCAACCATACTATTAAGAATACCTGCAGTAGTAGTTTTTTCTTTGCCAATTAATTGCTCAGCATTTTTCCTAGTTATTTCACCATGATCTTTTATATAATCGACAATTAATTGTTCGTCATTAATATCAAGTTTTAATTTCATTGTAATTTTTGGAAGCCATACAATAAATGAACAAGGCAAAGCATTAACAGAAAAGTTTAAATCTTTACTTTTATAGTAAGAGTTTACTCTTCTAAGGCCACTACCAATGGCTTCTACTCTTTTGATCCTCATAAATACGGATTGTAAATGAGGGTTTCTTGTAGCTGATAGCCCAGCCAGAATATCATCAATCGTTATATTACCATATAAAGAACCATAACTTATAAATTCTATACCATCATTTTTATAAATATTTATAATGTTAGAAGTAACCGTAGAATAATCTCTATGAATTAAAGAATTAAGGGTAATTTCTCGCAATATAAATTCAGGATATTCATCTATATCTTTACGTATGGTTCCATCAATTAATCCATAAGTAGCTGAATTAAGTTTTAAATAATCAACAACTTTATCATATATTTCTAAAAGAGAGCCTTGAAATTCTTTGCGATCTAAGAAATTAGTTTTTTCCATCGATGTATACGAAGCAATTTTTACGCTATACGGATTTTGATCAGACAGCAACAATGCCAGATTAGTATAATGATTATTTTTATCAAGCAAAAATAGATTTTTCATTATATTTTCATTCATGATGTCAACATTTATTTCATCAAATGCTTTTTTAATATAAAGAAAAGTCAATTGCTGAACTTTGGAGATAGATGTTTCAAAAGATAAATTACTATTTTTTATAATCATTTGTTTAACCGTTTCTTCAGTAGCGGGAACAGAACAAGAACCATTTCTAATATATGTTCCTTTAAGCACACCTTTATCTTTTAATGAATATACATTAATTCCCTTATTGACATTAACTACAATAAATTCCTTTCCATTAAGTACATTGTTATTAATAGAAACAAAAATAGAACAATCGGGAACAATTTTCTGACTAATACCATTTGCAATTTTTTCCTCTATTTTCTTTGCATTTTCTAAACCGATTAAATTACCGTTATCATCATATCCAATATATATCGTTCCACTGCATGAATTCAAAAATGCAACAATTTCTTTATAAATATTTTCCGTATACATTTCTTTAAATTCAATATTTTCATTTTCTAACATTAATTATCACCTTCTAAGTCTATTATACTATATTTAACAACGTATTTCACCAAAAATCGTTCAATCGTTCAAAAAATCGTTCAATCGTTCAATTTATCTTCGACACCTAAGGTTTCAAGCGATTTTTATTTTACTATTTTAAGCAAAATAGTATTTTATGCGTGCAATCTCTTAAAAGTTTAAATCTTCAAAAAAAGACTAAGATGTAACCAATTCTAACATCTTAGTCATACAATAAATACGAGTTAAAAACACTTCAATATTACTTTTTACTTACCAAATTTAATTGTTGCTTGAGCAGCTGCAAGTCTAGCAATTGGAACACGATATGGACTACAAGATACATAATCAAGACCTACACTCTCACAAAATTCTATACTAGCAGGATCACCACCATGTTCACCACATACACCTAAATGAATATCAGATCTTGCACTTCTTCCTTTTTCTACAGCAATACGAACAAGTTCACCAACACCTTCCGTATCAAGTTTCGCAAAAGGATCACTTTCAAATATTTGATTTTTATAATAATCATTTAAGAATTTACCTGCATCATCTCTAGAAAAGCCATAAGTCATTTGGGTTAAATCATTTGTACCAAATGAGAAGAACTCTGCATAATCGGCGATTTTATCAGCAGTTAAAGCTGCTCTAGGTATTTCAATCATTGTTCCTACATGATAAGTTAGATCACTACCAGCTTCTTTAATTAACTTATCAGCTTCTTCTACGACAATATCACGTACAAATTTAAGTTCTTTGGCATCGCCAACTAAAGGAATCATAATCTCAGGAGTCACTTTAATACCAACTTTTCCTACATTAATCGCTGCTTCGATAACTGCTCTCGTTTGCATTTTAGCAATTTCCGGATAAGTAACAGCAAGTCTACAACCTCTATGTCCCATCATTGGGTTAAATTCTTTTAAAGATTCAACTCGACTCTTTAATGCCTCAAAACTCATACCTAACGCTTCTGCTAAAGGTTTAATTTCTTCATCTGTATGAGGTAAGAATTCATGTAGTGGTGGATCTAAGAAACGAATCGTAACACTATATGGAGCCATTGCTTTAAATAGTTCTTCAAAATCTCCTCTTTGATAAGGAAGAATATCTTCAAGTGCTGCTTCTCTTTGTTCTAGAGTCTCAGCAGTAATCATTTTTCTAAAATTAAATATTCTATCTTCTTCAAAGAACATATGCTCTGTACGACAAAGTCCAATACCCTCTGCCCCAAATTTACGTGCTTGAATAGCATCTCTTGGTGTATCAGCATTGGTACGAACTTTCATTCTTCTAGTCTCATCTGCCCAAGTCATGAATGTTTCAAAATCACCACTAATACTTGGCTCTTCCGTCTTAATTAAGCCATCATAAACACGACCAGTAGAGCCATCTAAACTAATTTCATCGCCTTCATGATAAACTTTACCAGATTTCGTAGTAAGTGTTTTGGCTTCTTCATCAATAGAAAGTTCACCACAACCAGATACACAGCATCTACCCATACCACGAGCAACAACTGCTGCATGGCTAGTCATTCCACCACGAATCGTTAAAATTCCTTCGGCATGATTCATACCTTCAATATCCTCAGGTGAAGTTTCAAGTCTTACTAATATTGTTTTTTCACCCATATTTGCATGCTCTGTAACAGCTTCTGCCGTAAAATAAATTTTACCAGCTCCAGCTCCCGGAGAGGCTGCAAGGCCACTAGCAATGACTTCCCCTTTCTTTAAAGCTTCTAGATTAAAAGTCGGATGAAGCAAACTATCTAATTGTTTTGGTTCTACTTTTAAGAGTGCTTCATTCTTAGTAATTAAACCTTCACTTACCATATCAACAGCAACCTTTAAAGCAGCCGTAGCGGTTCTCTTACCATTTCTAGTTTGAAGCATGAAAAGGCGCCCATTTTCAATAGTAAACTCCATATCTTGCATATCTTTATAATGATTTTCTAGCGTTTTAGCAATAGTAGCAAACTGTTCATACACTTCTGGCATAGTCTCTTTTAGCTTACTTATAGGTTCTGGCGTACGAATACCTGCAACAACATCTTCACCTTGAGCATTAATTAAATATTCTCCATAAAGTTGATTTTCACCCGTCGCTGGATTTCTTGTGAAGGCTACCCCTGTACCACTATCTTCACCACGATTACCATAAACCATTTCTTGAACATTAACAGCAGTTCCCCAACTAGATGGAATATCATTCATTCTACGGTAATATATAGCTCTCTCATTATTCCAACTTCTAAATACAGCGGTAACGGCTTCGATTAATTGAACCTTTGGATCTTGTGGAAAATCTTCTCCGGCAATTTCCTTATAAATATTTTTAAATTCATTCGTTACTTCTACCATATCATCTGCTGTTAAATCTGTATCAAACTTAGCATGCTTTTCTTCCTTGATTTCATCTAAACGTCGCTCAAAACTTGATTTTGGATACCCTTTAACAACATCAGCAAACATTTGAATAAATCTTCGATAAGAATCATATACAAATCTCTTATTATTAGTAACTAGAGTAAATCCTTCTGCTACTTCATCATTCATTCCTAAATTTAAAACCGTATCCATCATACCAGGCATACTAGCACGAGCTCCACTTCTTACACTAACAAGTAATGGATTTTTCTTATCGCCAAGTGTTTTACCTGTAATACGTTCTAATTCTTCTAATTTAGCATAAATCTCCTTTTTTACAACCTCATCAATGACTTCCTTATCTTGGTAATACTTATTACAAGCCTCAGTTGTAACAGTAAAACCTCTTGGTACAGGTAATCCTAAACCTGTCATTTCTGCTAGATTAGCACCTTTACCACCTAACAATTCTTTCATGTCTTTGTTACCTTCACTAAAAAGGTAAACATATTTTTTTTCCATATTGCCTCCTTTAATTATGGTACAAATTCATTATAACATGAGTCAAAAGATTCCACAATTAAAAGCCAAAAGTTTGACAAAACTTGTACAAAAAAAGCTGCTAAATATTACTAATACTAGCACGCTTATATTCTAAACATAACAAATCTAAATCATGAATAAATTGTTCAATTTCCTCTTCACTAGTAATCCTAGCACCACTAGCATATTTATGCCCACCACCATGGTACTTACTAGCAATTGAATTAATAATTGGCCCATGAGAACGCATACTAACTTTATAAACTTTATTTTTAACATCTTCTGTAATAAAAGTCCAAACCATAACTTCTCGAATAAAATTAAAACTATTAATAAGATTAGCAGGTGTAGCTAAATCAACATGATATTCTTTAATAATATCACTAGGAATTACAATATAACCTAACCCATTTTCCGTAACTTTCATATTCATTGCAATATATCCTTGAAATCTAACTTCATCTAAACTACGATCATACAAATAATTATACAATGATGTAAAATCAATTTTACTAGTTTTAATTAAATCATGAACAATTTGAAAAGTCTTATTTGTTGTATAAGAAAGTAAAAAACGATCACTATCAGATACAATACCCAAATAAAGATTACCTGCTATTTTAGTATCTAATTTAAGTGGTGTTTTCAAAATTAATTCTGCAATCATCTGACAAGTAGAACAACTCGTCTCATCAGTCCAATCAACAGGTCCCTTGATATCTTCAGCTGGATGATGATCAATTTTCATAATTTCTTGATAATTTAAACCATCAATACCATCTACTCGTGACAAATTAGGAACATCCAAAACAATTAATAAACAACCCTCAAATTCTTCAGGATTAATTTTATCCAAAATACCATAGTATTTAAATTTAGATACACCAAGTCCAACCGCTACAACTTTCTTTTCTGGAAAAGTAAGTCTGATAGAATCTCTTAAAGCTGTAGTAGAAGCGATAGCATCTGGATCAGGTCCAACATGTCTTGCTACAACAATTTTTTGATATTCTCTAATCTTTTTAAATACCTTTTTAATAACACTATTATTAATGGGAATCACCCTCTTCTATTTGATTAAATCATAAGTATCTAATGCTATCATAAGTTCTTCATTAGTAGGCTCAACATAAACTGCAACTTTAGAATCAGGACTAGAAATTATTCCTTCATTTAAATCTAAATAACTAGCAATTTGCATATTTTTTTCATGATCAATTTGAATACCTAAAGAGCTTAACTTATTAATAATTTCTTCTCTAAATTCACGAGCATTTTCACCAAGACCTGCTGTAAATACAATAGCATCTACTTCTCCATTTAACTCTACATAATATTTAGCAATATAATCTACAATACGATTAATATACATATTATTAGCAAGTATCGCAACATGATCACCTTCTGCCATAGCAGTCTCAATATCTCTATGATCACTAAACTGTCCACTTAAGCCCAATAATCCACTTTTCTTATTTAAAATCGTATCTACTTCATTTAAAGATGCTCCTGTTTTCTCTATATAATAAGGAATAACAGAATAATCAATATCACCACTACGTGTACCCATAATTAATCCTGCATTAGGAGTAAAGCCCATTGTTGTATCAAAACTTTTTCCATTTTTAATTGCACAAATAGAAGCCCCACTACCAATATGACAACTAATTAAATTAATATTCTCTTTACCCAATTTTTCTTGCATGACTTTAGTAATATATTTATGACTAGTTCCATGAAAGCCATATTTACGAATTTGATAATCTTTATACCAACTAAGTGGTACAGAATATAAATATTGTTCTTCCTCCATAGTTTGATGGAAAGCTGTATCAAATACACCTACCATTGGTACATTAGGTAAAGCTTCTTTGAACGCTTCTACCCCCAAAATATTCGCTGGATTATGAAGTGGTGCTAAAGAAGCTAACTCTCCAACAGTATGAATAACATCATCATCAATAATTACACTTGAAGCATACTTATCTCCACCGTGAACAAGTCGATGACCTATTCCATCAATTTCATCTAAAGACTCTATAATATGATTATCAAATAATTCTTTAATTAATAATTCAATAGCGTCCTTATGATCACGCATATCAGCTTCTTTTTTAGTCTTAGCACCATTAATCTTAATACTATAGATTCCTCCACTTAAGCCGATCTTCTCAAAATTTCCACTAATTAATTCCACTTGTTCTGGTAACTCGATCATATTAAATTTCAATGATGAACTACCAGCATTTACTGTTAATATTTTCATCTTTTTCTCTCCTCTATATTCCTATTATACAAGAAAAAAAAAGATATTTCTATCCTTTTTTACGTTTATTTACTCTTTACTCCATTTTGCTGTTAAAATAATATCTTCATTAATCGGATCTAAAAAGTCAAATTCTTCATCATTTAAATACCATCCAGCAAAAGTATAGCCATCCCTAGTAGGAGCCTTAGGCATTTTAGCAATATCACCTACAGTTAAAGTAATAGCTTCTACCTCACTTCCTCCACTAGAATCAAAAGTAACGGTAACAGTAGTTTTATTAGTATCATCACTCTTATAATGAGCAACCAAAACCATATCTTGTTTTATTGCCTCACTAAAATCAAACTCTTTATTATGATAATACCACCCAATAAAAGTATAACCATCCTTAATTGGTGTAGGTACATCTTCTAAAATATTTCCCTCTAAAACAAGAATATCATCAATTTGACTTCCACCCAAAGAATCAAAAGATAAAGTATACATCACTTCTTGTTTTACTTCCCAACGAGCAGTTAAAGTAATATTATCATTTAACTTAGTATCAAAATCAAATTTTTCTTCTCCTAAATACCATCCAGCAAAAGTATAGCCATCCTTTACCGGATCATCTGGTCTATCAGCTATTCCACTTATACCTGTATGTATAGTTTGAATAAGACTTCCCCCATTAGAATTAAACACAACTTGATATCCATCCTTCTTTAAATAAAAATAAAATCCTCCCCCAATTAAAGCAACAACAAAAAGAAGCATAAAACTATATTTTATCACTCTACCCATGTTTCTCACCTTTTATTATTATGAGAAAACAAACCATTTTCATACTATCTTCGACTAACATTCAAAACTAAACCCACACTAATCATACTAATAAGTAAACTAGACCCTCCATAAGAAAAGAAAGGCAAAGTAACTCCTGTAACTGGAATAAGTCCAACAACAACAGCTAAATTTAATACTGCCTGAATAAGTATGCCAAAAGCAAGTCCAAAAGCTAAATACTTTTGAAATAAATCATTACTTCGAAGAGCTATCCTTAACATTCTATAAAA